>JASFVM010000245.1:0-4605 GCA_050049835.1 Gammaproteobacteria bacterium | reverse complement strand
GCCGTCGTTGTACGCGAACTTGGTGTACGTTCGCCCCTGGTACGTGTGGGTTGTCCCGTCCTGCTTGGGCGTCACGTAGAGGTTCCCAAGCATGCCCATCTGCATGTGCTCGGTCGCCTCGACGTGGCAGTGGTACATATAGGTACCGGCATCTTTCGCCAGGTAGTAGTAAGTCAGCGTGGCACCCATGTTGACGGAGATGGATGTGTCGGGCAGGCCATCGAATATGGCTGATGCATTCGGGAAACCATGCCAGTGTATGGTGTGCGGGTCGAACAGGTCGGGTCGCATGATCATGCCGGTGTTGGTGACGTTCAGGAAATACTCGTCGTCCTCATCCACGATGATGGTGGGTGCCGGGGTGTTGGCCGCCAGGGTACCCTGGTCCATCACGTAGGAAGGGTAATTACCGCTGTCTGCGGCCGGCGCATCGCCCTGATCTGGCATATCGATACGGTCGAAACCGAAGATGTACAGGAACTTCCCGTCATCGTCGGCCATGGTGGAGACGCCGTCACCGGCGCTCAGGTGATCGCACTTGATCTGACTACCGTCATCAGCCGAACCCGATACGTAGATATCGTCAGGGTCCAGGCCCGGGGAAGGATTAGCGTTCGGATGATTGTCTGTGGATTCCGGACACTGTACATAAATGCTGCTACCCGCGGCGTTCGCTACGTGCATCACAGCAGCTGCCAGCATCAACGTGACGAACAGGATTGCCGTCATCAATCGTGCTGTTTCAGTCCTGGTTATGGTAAATGAATTCATAAGCGCCTCACGTTCCGGTTGTTTGATCATTTAATCGTGCGCCACAGGCAACCCGATTGATTTACGAGGACAGGACAACAACTTGAACCTGGCAACTTCGCGCACGGCGCCATTAGTACCGCAACAACAAACAGAGTTACTGCTGTTGCGTATGCCTGTTACGTATTCCGCCGGGTTAAAAAATTGCATACTCAAATTTGTACATTTCATGAAATATCCCTCGCCTCATTAGCAGAGTGTCTGTTTGACGGAATCGGCAGGGGGAGTCCTTGCACTTTTTCCCTCGTGATACCAGTGTTCGGAAAATTCGCTTGAAAGGCAGTAGGCGGAATCCCTACTCTTTGGAAGATTTAAACCCTATTTATCGGTAGGGTTTACCCTACCTTTAATGGAGGAGGCATTGCCAAGTGCTTGTTTCTGCAGCCTGCAGCCTGCCTTTTCTGGTATCAGGCCATGTTTTCAACACTGGCCTGATTTTCTTCACTTATTTAATGGCTCAACCAGAAAGATGCCTTGGCTTTTTACACATAGCCGGGGAAGATAAGACAGGACGCATCACCTCGAAGATACTTATTCTGTTCGTTCAGGTGTCTGTTATTGCCGGGAACCTGTCAGGCAACGAACTCAACTGCGGGGAAAATCTCAAACACGGCGAGCGGATGTGCCGAAGCATGCAGTGCGGCCTGCCTGAACTCAACATACATGGTCGTATCACAACGTTGGCTCAAGGCGCGCAAGATTCATGAAACCAGCCTGGAGATACAATTCTGGATGTATTTCCCCGGCTGGATGCTGCCGGGTGCTGTTTCGAACGTACGTAGCGAATTCTACAGAGATGACTTTTTGGCCAGCCGCAAGCCGGAGTGATACGCCTACGGCATGTTCAGACCGGAAGCCAGTAATCGAAGTACGGCCAGTTAAAGTTTATTCAGTCATTAGCAGAAATTGTCAGGAATATTTACACGAATGGCTCGTTATCAAGACCTTACCCAGCCTGTTGAATATTGGCATCGTTTTTGTCTGTTATCCAAACGCGTATTCCGTCGAAATTGTTTACACAAATCACGATTATTATGATTTCCTGCATAATTATCTGTTTTTTAAGGTATTAATTTGAAATTATAAATATATATAGGACTTGATGTTGTCTACATAACTTTACAATGACTTCAGTTCAGTCTTATATGTCATTGTTATTAAAGACTCTATAAATTGGTACCGATCTTGCATGTATTTGTTCGAGGGGAATAAGTAGATAAAAGACAGAATATTTTGTCATGGAGCCTGAATGTTACAGAAAAAAGTACTTATTGCTGATGATCATCCGATATTCAGGGAAGGTTTATGTGCAATTATTTCACATATAGCTGGTCTGGAGATTATTGGGGAAGCTGAAAACGGCCAGATGGCGATAGAAAAAGCCAGGTTACTTAGCCCTGATATTATCCTGATGGATCTCACGATGCCGGTCATGAATGGAACGGAGGCGATTCGTTTCATCAAAAAACGCAATCCCGCCATCAATATCATTGCACTCACCGCGCATCGATCACATGACTACGTTAAAGCAGCACTTGAAGCGGGTGCGAATGGCTATGTCCTGAAGGATGATACCAGTGCCAGTCTGCTAAATGCTATCGAGAGTTTATACAACGGCGATGTCTTCCTAAGTGCGGGTGTGTGCAATACAGTACTCACTGCATTTCTTGGTGTAAACAGCAATGACAGTCCCGATCGCTCCTGGTGCCAGCTCACGGTAAGAGAACGTGAAGTGATAAAACTGGTCGCCGAAGGCTATAAAAACAGGGAAATAGCCGCACATCTATCATTGAGCATCAAAACTTTCGAGAAGCACCGCTCCAGCCTCATGTCCAAGCTGGGTCTTCATTGCACATCGGCGTTGACCACCTATGCGATTGAACACAGTCTGATCTCTATTTAAGACATGATTAACTGACTGGCCACACAGTCAGAAGAATCACATTACGACAGACGAATCTGCGTTCTTCTCCTCATTAGTCATGTCAGGCATGGTCGGCTTCAACACTAAAAGACTCAATACTGTCAAAATAAAAATACAGTGTCATATTGTGTGAAATCGGTCTCGATTACGTAATTTTATCTACAATTGTGTTGTTCTAAAGATTAAAACCAGACCGGTTTCGCCATTGAAAGCCATAATTCAAAAATCATGTTTTACAGTGCTGACCGGTAAAGTTAAGGTTTATAGTTAAATATTATCCTGATCTTTGCAGGAATATAAGGACCAGAAACAAACTGGAAGGCTGAACGGGCAGCTCAATTTCAATCAGCCGCTGTAAGTAACAGGTAGTTAATAGACGCAATCCGTGATAGCAGAGGAAAGAGATACCTATTATGCCTACTCATCCACACTTCCGGATTCTGTTTGCCATTGCGCTGCTACATCTCTCAATTACAACACCCGCTCGGGCCGGCGACGAACATGAGTTGCTGTTCTTCCTGAGCGGTGGCCCAACATATAACCTGGTCACCCCGGACGAGGGTCCTGAAGGCTCTGGATTTCTGGTCGAGGCTGATGTTCTGTACAGCTATATTAACGGACGTTTCCGGCTACTGGGAGAATACATCCTTTCTACTGAAGAAAGTGAACTCGAACGTTTACAACTGGGCTGGCAAATCGGAGAACAAAGCATTGGCTGGATTGGCCGGTTTCATTCGCCAAGCCGCTACTGGAATGAAGCCTATCACCATGGCCAATACTTACAGACAACGATCACGCGCCCCAATATTGAACAATACGAAGACTTCTCCGGCTTTTTACCCACACATATATCGGGATTGTTGGCAGAAACCTCGATCAAGCCAGGTAATGCGAAAGATTACCAAATCGTTTTTTCACTCGGGGCGGCGCCTACCATCGGTAACAATCAGCTTAAACCGTTTGATTTTCTGGGCGACGATAACGACCCGGACCATGGAGCAGCCGGCAATCTCAGACTATCCTATCTGCCGGATCAGTTCGATAATAATCAGGTCGGACTGATTCTAAGCTGGTCCCACCTCATGATTGACGACAGCCAGACGGCCGTTCAACAGGGGCTTCGGGATGTTGATCAATACACAGTCGGCGCGTACCTGGACTGGCGCCTGGAAAAACTGAAACTATTATCCAGCCTGATTCAGGTCAGAAATGAAATGCATTTACAGAACCGGAACGAGACTGACGCGTTTATATCCGGTTACCTGCAGTCAGAATATGAGCTTGAGCAAGACCTGACGGTATTTGGACGCCTGGAGGGAACGAGCAATATCGAAGATTCCAGCTATCTCGAGCTCTTCCCGAACTCTATTCTTGAACGCAAGATGCTCGGGGTCAGGTTCGACATATTCAAACAACATGCAATAAAAATAGAGTTTTCACGCGTTACAACAAGATCCAGTGATTTTGACCAGATGATGCTGCAATGGAGCGCTGTTTTACCATGACGACAGTGAAGTCATTCATACTGCTCTGTCTTGGCACAATCCTGTGCATAAATTCGGCCACAGCCGAACATCAGCTTGTCCTTGTCGCCGACGCCTCAAGCCCGCTGCAACATCTGAACTCACTGGAACTAAGAAAAATTTATCTTGGCTTCCCCGTAAAGCGTGACGGGAAACTCGTCAAGGGGCTGCGTAATACGCACGATGAGCAACTGAACGAAATTTTCCTGCAAACCGTTGTTGCCATGTCAGAAAAATCTTATACGCGCATGCTTCTCTCACGGGCTTTAAGGCATGGTATCCCTCGCCCGGCCGAATTCGACGACCCCGACAATTTACTGAATGCCCTGTCAAGCAACCCATACAGCG
>JASFVM010000244.1:0-4618 GCA_050049835.1 Gammaproteobacteria bacterium | reverse complement strand
CGGGATCGGGATCGGGATAATAAGATTATCCACAGATGAACGCAGATAAACACAGATAAAGCTGTCTTTTAAGTTTCTAAACATCCGTGTTTATCTGCGTTCATCTGTGGAATTGATTTCAGGTACCATGCCGGACAATTTTATATCTGACAATAACTGTCAGATATAATCAGAAGCATACACATTAATCCCAAGATATTTTCAAGAAGTTATACAAGAAATAATAAGTCTTTGCGTTCCTGGCTTCTTCGCGCCTTTGCGCTAGAAGCTCTTCGGCAATCAATGTATGTTCAGTCTACGAAGGGCCCGTGCTGGCGAATCGGTTCGCCATGCGGCTGGCCAAAGCACAACATGATGCGTGACGGCTCGTTACAACGCAACTTGATGGTATCAACATTTTCCATGAACGCTGCTTTGCCTTGCCTGATGATGTCGCCGTTTACATCACAGGCTCCCTCCACTATATATACAATTCCGCGATATCCTGACGGGATCGCTTGTTCAAACTCACCGCCAGCATCCAGACGCGCATCGAGATAAATGACCGGCGTGTTCAATTGCAATGGTGAACTTTCACCAGCGAGCACACGCACTATACCGTTGTTCACCTTACGCTCGGGCACTTCATCGGAATTGACCTGCTGATAATCAGGCTCAAGCTTTTTAAGTCGCAAAGGCAGATTGACCCACATTTGAATCCCGCGGGTAACGCCATCAGCCGATGGCATTTCGGAATGCACTATGCCGCTACCCGCAGTAAAGCGCTGCAGGCCGCCACTCGTCACGGTCGAGTCATTGCCCAGATTGTCTTTATGCTTAACCGAGCCCTGAAAGACATAGGTCACTCCTTCAAAGCCGCGATGTGGATGATCCGGGAACCCGGCACCAGCAGAAATCGAGAAATCATCCCACAGAACAAACGGATCAAAATTCATAAATGACGGGACCGGAAACAGGCGACGTACTTCAGCACCATCACCTTCGGCACCACTGACTGCATTACGAACAAATGATTGCATAACTTTTAAACCTCCCGGCCATGGCCGGATTGATTTTTCTGAAAGTAGCAGATATATATCTTCAGGCGTCGAGCGTCCCTGCTCCCGTTTTCTTCAACGTCAGCTCAAGCTAGCGCCCCAGTTTACGGTCCAGGCTGAGTTCGCCGGCCCCGTAAACGTAGACCATCAACAGACCACCGGTAATAGCCCAGTTCTTCATGAACAGGATCATCTGTGTCTGATCACTGAAGTCAGCATGGAACAGCACAGCCGCCAGCACGGTGAAGCCCGCCAGCGCCAGCGCGGCCCATTTTGTCTTGAAGCCAATAATCAGCGCCAGGCCGCCGACAATTTCCAGCACGATAACCAGTGGCAACAGCCCACCTGGCACACCCATGGCTTCCATGTACCCCGCCGTGCCCTCATAGCCGGAAATCTTGTTGATACCCGCCAGCAGGAAGATATGTCCCAGCAGGATTCTGCCAGCCAGTTCGATTACCTTGTTCATTGCGTATCCTCTTTCAATTGGTTGTGTACGCAGGTATTATGAACGCAATATTTAGATATAAAAGTAGATAATATTAATATTATTCATCTAATAATTAGATATGTTTACCCCGAGAATCTCACTGGACCAGTGGCGCAGTCTTAATGCCGTGGTCGAAACCGGAGGCTATGCCCAGGCAGCAGAACGACTGAATCGCAGCCAGTCCTCAATCAGTTATCACATTACGCGGCTGCAGGAACTGCTCGGTGTTGAAATATTCAGGATAGTCGGCCGCAAGGCGCAACTGACCGAACACGGCGAAGTCCTTTACCGGCGTTCACAGCAACTGCTGCGCGATGCAGAGCAACTTGAGCAGCTTGCGCATACCCTCGAGCAGGGCTGGGAATCCGAGATCAACCTGGTCGTTGATGCCGCCTTCCCCTCCGCCATGCTGATGCAGGCGCTGAAGCTGTTCGAACCGCAAAGCAAGGACACGCGGGTGCAACTGAACGAGGTTGTACTGTCGGGCGCCGAAGACGCCCTCACTGAAGGTGATGCCGACCTGGTCATCGGCGCCCGCGCACCATCCGGATTTCTGGGAGACCATTTGATAACCATTGATTTTATTGCCGTTGCCAACCCGGGCCACGCCCTGCACAAGCTCAAGCGACCAATCACGGCTGATGACCTGGAGAAACACCTGCAGGTGATAATCCGCGATTCAGGTTATATCAGAAAAATGGACTTCGGCTGGCTGCAGGCAAAACACCAGTGGAGTGTCAGCAGTATCGATACCGCTGTCACTGCGATCAGCAACGGTCTTGGCTTCGGCTGGTTACCGCGCCATATTATCAACAGCCGGGCTGGCAATAACAAGCTGAAGCCATTACCGCTGCGAGAAGGTCAGCAATACCGCGCTCCATTGCAGATTATTTACGGTGACAGCGAAAATGCCGGACCCGCGACCCGCACGCTGGCAGGTATCATCAAGGACGTTGTTGCCCGCTCAGAACTCGACTGACTCCAGCTCTTCCCAACGTTGGTAGCAATCCTCGAGCTCAGCATTCGCTGCTTCAAGTTGCTGCTGTGTTTTGACAATAATATCCTTGTCCTGTTGAAAGAACTCCGCCTTGCTCATCTCGATGGTCAATTGCTCAACCTGCGTTTCCAGTGCTTCAATTTTTGCCGGCAACATTTCCAGTTCACGCTGATCCCTGTAACTCAATTTGGCCGGCTTCTTCATCCTGTCTGCTTGCGGCTTCGCCACCGATTCATTTTTTAACGGCGTCTCGCTGAACGGGTCGACTTCACGCTGTCTTACCCAGTCATCATAACCACCCACAAACTCGGCAACCTTGCCATTACCTTCAAAGACCAGGGTACTGGTAACCACATTATCGAGAAATTCCCGGTCATGACTGACCAGTAGTACGGTACCACTGAACTCGAGCAGTAACTCTTCGAGCAATTCCAGTGTCTCGATATCAAGATCGTTGGTTGGCTCATCCAGCACCAGAACATTGGCCGGCTGCGAGAACAGTCGCGCCAGCAACAAGCGGCTGCGCTCGCCACCGGAAAGTGACTTGACCGGCGAGCGCGCACGTTCCGGTGAAAACAGAAACTCCTGCAGGTAACCGATAATGTGTTTTGACTTGCCGTTGATATCTATTCTTTCACGGCCATGTGAAACATTGTCGATAACCGACGCCTCTTCATCAAGCTGTACTTTCATTTGATCAAAGTAGGCAACAGCAAGGTTGGTTCCGGTCCTGACCTTGCCCTGTTGCGGCGCCAGCTTACCCAGCAGGATATTCAGCAGCGTTGTCTTGCCGGCGCCATTGGGGCCGATAACACCGATGCGGTCACCTCGCAGTATCGTGGTACTGAAGTCTTCAACCAGAGGTATGCCCTGGTAACTGAAACCAACATCGCTGGCCTCGACTACCAGTTTGCCCGAACGCTCCGCCTCGGCAATCTTCATTGACGCCTGACCCATCAGGTCTCGCCGTTGCCGGTGTTCATTGCGTAGTTTGTGCAAGGCACGCACACGGCCTTCATTCCTGGTACGTCGTGCCTTGATACCCTGGCGTATCCAGGCTTCTTCCTGCGCAAGTTTTTTGTCAAAGCGCGCATTGGATTCAGCTTCAGCCTTGAGAAATTCATCCTTGCGTCTGAGGAAGGTTTCATAGTTACCGGGATAGCTTTTCAATTCGCCACGATCAAGATCAATGATGCGGGTTGCCAGCTTGCGTAAAAACGCCCTGTCATGTGTGACAAACAGCAACGCACCGTTGTAGGCCAGCAGTTGTTCCTCGAGCCAGGCAATGGCTGATATGTCGAGATGGTTGGTAGGTTCATCCAGCAGCAACAACCCGGGGCGCTGTACCAGTGCCCTGGCCAGCAGCACACGCCGTTTCATACCACCCGACAGTGACTCGATCCGTGCATCGCCGTCCAGTTTCATCCGGCTGAGGATGGCTTCAACCTGCTGGTTTAACTGCCAGGCGTCCGCGACTTCGACAGCATGCTGCGCGTTTTCGAGTTCGGCTTCAGCCTTGCTGCCAGGCGATGTGGCAAGCTTGTGGATTGCGTGATGGTAGGCTTGCAACAGGTCCGCAGTGTCACCCAGTCCCTGCGCAACCACATCGAATACCGATCCGCCTTCACCAGTATCGACCTGCTGGTCGAGTTTTGCGGTGACCAGGTCCTGCTGGCGTTCAATCTCACCCGTATCTGGCATAATGTCGCCGGCAATCACCTTCATCAGGGTCGACTTACCCATGCCATTTCTGCCAAGCAGACAGACACGCTCGCCCGCATCAATCGACATACTGATTTTTTCCAGAATGGCAGGGCCGCCAAAACTGACACTGATATTACGCAAACGGATAATGGACATTATGACCGTGATTGATTAGCGGTGTTTTGCATGACGCAGGATTACACGTTGAAAACTTGATGAATTTTTCTCCAGAACGCTGAAAATCATGCTTAATGGATCGTGTTGTACACAGGTGAATGCAAGCCTTGTTTGTGCACAATATTAGCGGAACATTATACAGTAAAGCTGTCAATACTTTTGCCAAATTAATTTTTATGTTACTGATTTAATATAATATTTTCATTCAACTTG
>JASFVM010000243.1:0-4641 GCA_050049835.1 Gammaproteobacteria bacterium | reverse complement strand
TCCCAGCCCGAGGGTACCGTACATGGACAGATCAAGTTCACCGAACAGGGTGAAGTACTGTCGAACAAATACAGTAACGAAGAAACGGCTGTATACGAGCTGACCATGGGCATCTCCGGCCTGATGCTGGCGTCACGCTTTACCGTGATCGATGAACCGGGCACCTCAACGCCGGAGCGCATGGCAATCATGCGCGAGCTGATGAAGACCGGTGAAGACAGCTATCGCCAACTGACTGACCGCACTGAAGGCTTCCTCGATTATTTCTATGAAGCCACACCGGTGTCCGAAATCGCCCAGATGAACATCGGCTCCCGTCCCTCGCACCGTAAAAAAGGCGATCGCTCGAAATCATCGGTGCGCGCCATCGGCTGGGTGTTCGGCTGGGCACAGGCACGACACACCCTGCCCGCCTGGTATGGCATCGGCTCTGCGCTGCAGAAATACATCAACGGTGATGAGTCACGCCTCGCCAAACTGCAGGAACTGCACCGGGAATGGCCTTACTTCAGGGCGTTGCTGAGCAATACCGAAATGGCCATGTACAAGGCCGACATCATTACCGCCGAGGAATACTCGGAACTGTGCCTGTCCGAAGAAACCCGCAAGCGTGTATTCGATATGGTGCGTGAAGAATACAAACGCACCCTGGAGCTGACGCTTAAAGTTGCGCAGATGAACACATTACTCGATGACAACCCGGCCCTGTCGGTCTCGCTGATGCGCCGTGATCCCTACCTTGATCCACTCAACCACATCCAGATCAAGTTGTTGAAACATTATCGCGATGAATCACTGAGCGATGAAGAAAGGGAAATATGGCTGGATCCGTTGTTGCGCAGTATCAACGCAATTGCGGCGGGAATGCGCAACACGGGTTAACAACAGTGGCCAGGTAAAAGTGGCAAGTGGCGAAACAACGTTAACAACTACTTCGCAGTCCTCGCCCCTCGAAACTCGTCCCTCGCCCCTGTTTTTTTACGCCACTTGCACAGGAATCTGATCTGACGTTCTCTTGATGCGGTTTTCTTCGTCGAGATAAACCAGCCTGGGCTTGAAGTTGGCTACTTCATGCTGGGCGAGTTCGGCGTAGGCGCAAATAATGACGCGGTCACCCGGTTCAGCCTTGTGAGCGGCTGCACCGTTGATGGATATAATCCTGCTACCCGCCTGCGCACGAATGGCATACGTGGTGAAGCGCTCACCGTTATCCAGGTTATAAATATGTATCTGCTCGTACTCGTGTATGCCGGCTTTATTGAGTAAATCAGCATCGATCGCGCACGACCCCTCGTACTCGAGCTCTGAATGAGTAACCCTGGCCTGGTGCAGTTTAGCTTTGAGTAATGTCAGCTGCATACAAATTCAAACTTCCGGCGTTAAACGATTGACGATATTAGCAAAAACAAACAAATATTATCGTTTATTAATGCTCCGGCATCAACTCGAAAGCAATATTATCAATCAGGCGCGTATTTTGCAGGCGAGCTGCAGCCAGTACAATCAATGACTTGTCGTCTTTATCCGGCACAGCCAGATCCTGTTGCCGGCGTACGACCACGTAATCCGTCACAAAACCCATCTCCGTCAGCTCCTGGTTTGCGTGCACTACCGCGAACTGGAAATCCGTGCCCTCGAATATCGCATCGACGACATGCTGAAGACAACGATACAGGCCGGCTGCCAGCTTGCGCTGTTGATCATCGAGATAACTGTTGCGTGAACTCATGGCGAGGCCGTCACCTTCACGCACCGTGGCTACCGAATGGATTTCGATCGGCATCGCCAGATCACGCACCATTTTTCTGATAACCAGCAACTGCTGATAATCCTTTTCACCGAACCAGGCGGCATCGGGTTCGATAATGTTGAACAGCGTGTTAACCACGGTGGCAACACCGGTAAAGAATCCGGGACGACACTCTCCTTCGAGTATTTCCGATAGCTCCTCAACATGCACCGATGTGCCATGATCAACACCTTGAGGGTAGATTTCAGCAGCATCGGGTGCAAAAACCATATCAACCTTGTAATCAGCCAGCCGCGTCATGTCTTCACTGAGCGTGCGTGGATAGGTATCAAGATCCTCGTTTTCGCCAAACTGCATCGGATTGACGAAGATACTGACCACAGTGCGCATACCGGACTCAGTGGCCGCCTTCACCAGCGCCAGGTGCCCCTGATGCAAATTACCCATAGTCGGCACCAGTGCCACAGACTCGCCCGCCGCTTTCCATTGACGTACTTTTGCCCTGGCCTGTTCTATGGTCTGGGCAACAGGTATTGCAGCGCCGCTATCAGCTGAAGACATGTTCACTCCCGGGGAAGACGCCTGTTTTTACCGCATCCACATAGGCTCTGACAGCAGCCTCGACATTGCCGTTGTCGGCGATGAAATCCCGGCTGAATTTCGGAATACGGCCTTTGCTGATACCGAGAATATCGTAAAGCACCAGAATCTGACCATCACAGGCGGCGCCGGCGCCAATACCGATAACCGGTATACTCAGCGTGTTCGTTATCTTTTCCGCCAGCGTCCGGGGCACGCATTCGAGTATCATCATATCGGCGCCTGCCTGTTCCAGTTGCTGCGCTTCGTCCAGCATTGCATCAGCTGCCGACTGCTCGCGCCCCTGCACGAGATAGCCGCCGATCTTGTGCACCCGCTGCGGCTGCAGGCCGAGATGAGCACACACAGGAATGCCGTGTTGCGTCAGCCGGGATACGACCTCCGTCTGCTCGGCGCCACCTTCCAGCTTGACCATCTGTGCATTTGCCTGCTTCATGAACCGGCCGGCATTTTCCAGTGCCTGCTCGACCGAGGTGTAACTCAGGTACGGCATGTCGACCACCAGCATTGACCGATCCAGGCCGCGTGAAACGGCCTTGCTGTGATAAAGCATGTCACTGACGGTGACCGGCAGTGTTGTTTCATGGCCCTGTATGACCATGCCAAGTGAATCACCGACCAGCACAACATCGACACCGGCATTGTCGAGCACGCGGGCAAAGCTGGCATCATAAGCTGTCAGGCACGCAATTTTTTCAGCGGCCTGCTTCTTTGCCTGCAAGCTGCGCACGGTCACCTTTTGATGATGCGGTTGCGGGTGGACACTCATTAAACCATCAGCTCCTGCAGCGCAACCGGATTGAAGTAATGCCTGCCGCTGCGTGTTTCCAGCACCTGCTCCAGCAACATTTCGTATTCTTCGTCATTGTGGGCAAAATCGATATCAGCCGCATTGACAATCAGCAGCGGTGCGTCGGAGTACTGGTAGAAAAAACCGATATAGGCCTCTGACAGGCGCTCGAGGTAAGCCGCTTCTATCCATTTCTCGTGCTTGATACCGCGCCGTTTGATACGTTCCAGTAATACTTCTACCGGCGCCTGCAGGTACACCACCAGGTCCGGCGTCTGGATATCCAGTGTCAGGCTGGAATACACCTGTTCATATAAATCCAGTTCGTCGCTGTCGAGCGTGAGCTCGGCGAAAAGCCTGTCCTTCTGGATCAGGAAGTCAGCGACCCTTACCGGATTGAACATGTCGTCCTGCTTCAGCATCTTCAACTGCCGCGTACGTTGCATCAGAAAATGCAACTGTGTAGGTAATGCCGCAGTGCGCGGGTTCTCGTAGAATTTTTCCAGGAACGGGTTTTCTTCGGCCGCCTCGAGCAGCATGTTGCTGCCAAACGATCTTGCAAGGCGCTTTGCCAGCGTGGTCTTGCCCACCCCGATCGGCCCTTCAACAACGACAAAGCCGGGCCAGGGCCTTGTCTCAGGCAATTGATCAGTAGCCCGATTCATTCTCTAAAACCTTCAATCGTTCCAAGGTACTGCAATCCTTTATCCGGACAGCGTGTTATCAGGTCACTGAGCATACCATGTCCGGGAATCTCAAGTGCGGGATCAATATTGCGCAGCGGGTAGAGCACGAATTCACGCTGGTGCAGCCCCGGATGAGGCAGGGTCAGGCGTTCATCTTTTGTTTGTAGATTATCAAACATCAAAATATCCAGGTCGATGGTACGCGGCCCCCAGTGTTGCCCGCGCTCACGCTGTTGCGCGTGTTCAATCTGTTGCAAATGATCAAGCAGTTCGTAAGGCCCCAACCCCGTTTCAATTTTTACCACTGCATTGTAATAATCCGGTTGCTTTACCGGTCCTGAGGGCGGCACCATGGGTTTGCTCAAATACAGCCCTGAATCCTTCACTACCCGGCTCTGCGGTATTTTACTGATTGCCTGCACGGCCATGCGTATCTGCTCAGGTGGATTTTGCAGATTACTGCCCAGACCGATATAAGCCATGGTTGTCCTGGCGGCGATCACCCTGTTCTCATTTCACCTGTTTACCAGGCGCAGCAGCTTTGCGTTTATTCGGGTTGCGCTTTCTCGGGCCGCGCCCGGGTGCAGCGAGTATTTTTTTCTGCTGCTCGGGACTTTTTTCCTGTAATTCAGTCCACCACCTGCAGTCATCAACCGGTGTTTCGCCGGCATTGGCCCGCAGGCAAAGAAAATCATAGGCTGCACGGAATTTAGGATGCTGATAGACGGAAACGGCACGGCGCCCGGAATGGTGTCTGAAACGTGACTGCAATGCCCAGATATCTCGCATGGTCGTGGTAAAGCGCTTCGGGATCG
>JASFVM010000242.1:0-4644 GCA_050049835.1 Gammaproteobacteria bacterium | reverse complement strand
ACACAAGCTATCTGATCCAATTTGTAAAAGAACAACGACCCGTGAATAGTGCGGGCCGCAGAAGCGAGATTATAACAGTAAAAAATTTTACTGCGCAAGCCTTTTGCGTAAATTATTTGCTGTTGCAAACACACATAAGACTGCCGTTTCGCGGAGCGCGATGTTACAGCAATTTCTACCAAAGTGCTCGCCTTTTTCAGCTTTTTTTTCAACTTATTTTTTGCGTGCAAACAATGGCGCGAATAACTGCTAATTATCGTGGAATTTCAGTGCGCCAGGTTTGCTAGGCTGTTATCCATATACAACTGGCCGCAGCACTATAAATGAACAAGCTTTCTACACAGACGAGCCCGTATTTACTTCAACATGCGGACAATCCGGTGGACTGGATGCCGTGGGGCGAAGAAGCCCTGCAGATGGCACGGGACCAGAACAAGCCGATCCTGCTATCGATCGGCTACTCAGCCTGTCACTGGTGTCACGTCATGGCCCACGAATCCTTCGAGGATGGGCAAACGGCCGCGATAATGAACAGGCTTTTTGTCAACATCAAGGTCGACCGCGAAGAACGCCCCGATCTGGACAAGATTTACCAGAGCGCCCATTCAATGCTGACCAATCGTCCCGGGGGCTGGCCGCTGACTGTATTTATCACGCCCCATGACCATATGCCTTTCTTTGCCGGCACCTATTTCCCGAGATCCCCCCGACATGGCCTGCCCGCATTCAGCGAGCTACTGGAAAACGTGGCACATGCCTATGCAACACGAAAGGACGATATTGAAAAACAGAGCATGTCTTTGAAAGAAGTATACAGACGCATCGCTGCGCAGGACGAGGCACCGTCACAAGCTATTGGATCCATGCCGCTTGATATCGCACGTAACCAGATCGAACAGCAATTCGACAGCCGCTTTGGCGGTTTTAGTGGCGCGCCGAAATTTCCACATCCGACAATCATTCAGCGCGCGCTGAGACACTGGGCACGGACTACAGTAACCGGGAATCCGGACTCGCGTATCCTGCATACGGCAGTGTTCTCGCTACAGCAAATGTCTTCAGGCGGCCTGTTCGACCACCTGGGCGGCGGCTTTTACCGGTATGCGACTGACGAACAGTGGATGATCCCGCACTTTGAAAAAATGCTTTATGACAACGCCCCCCTGCTATGGCTCAACACGCAGGCATGGTGCATTACCGACAGCATACTGTTTAAGGACGCAGCTGTTGAAACCGCCGAGTGGGCGATGCGTGAAATGCAGTCCGAATCAGGCGGATTCTATTCTGCCCTGGATGCCGATTCCCAGGGTGTGGAGGGTAAATTCTATCTATGGGACCCGGAGTCTGCGTCATCGCAGCTCGACGACAGCGAATATGCGTTGTTGGCCAGTCGCTTTGGACTGGACAAGCCAGCTAACTTTGAAGGTCACTGGCATCTGTATGCCTGCCTTGGCTACGAAGATCTCGCTGAAAAATTTGACCGCAGTGTAACCGAGGTTCGCGACATCCTGCAAACAGCAAGGAAGAAACTGTTTGCCAAACGCGCACAGCGCACCCGTCCAGGCCTTGATGACAAGATCCTTACCTCATGGAACGGACTGATGATACGCGCTATGGCTTTTGCGGGACGGCAGCTCGGCAATCCGGCATACATCGATTCTGCCGCCCGGTCGGCAGACTATATATACCGAAGCCTGTGGCAGGAAGGTCGCCTGCTTGCCACATCCAGGGATGGCCAGGCTCATCTGAACGCCTACCTGGACGACTATGCCTTCATACTCAGCGGCCTGATCGAACTGCTGCAAGCAAAATGGGACAGCAAGTGGCTGTCATGGGCCCGACAACTGGCCGAAGTCATGATCGAACAGTTTGAAGATAACAGCAGCGGCGGATTCTTCTTTACCAGCCATGATCATGAACAGCTCATTCAGCGCATCAAGACATACAGTGATGAAGCCATGCCCTCAGGTAATGGCATAGCAGCCGAAAGTCTGTTGCTGCTGGGCTATCTGCTGGCCGAGCCACGATATATAGATATTGCGGAACGCTGCCTGAAGGCAGCCTGGAACAGTATAAACCAGGCTGCCATATCACACTGCAGCTTGCTGGAGGCACTCGATACCAGTCTCGACCCGCCACAACTTGTCATTCTGCGCGGAACAAGCGGGGAATTGAACAAGCGGTTGCAAACAACACGCGGCAGATTCATGCCGCATACCCACGTATTTGCCATACCTGAAGATGCGGTATTACCACCCGCACTCGCTGCAAAATCCATGTCGGACTCGGCGGTGGCGTATGTCTGCGAAGGCCTTCAGTGCTCGCCGCCTATCAGCTCCGATACAGAGTGGGATGACATCATCGCAGCCAACACGGCCTCACTGCAACGCGGAAGCCGCCCCCTGTAGCACTCGTCACAGCGGCATTTGCGTAATTTACAGCGATTGATCAAACACTCAGCGGGCGAAACAAATCAGCTATTTATCTGACAAAATGACTTGCAAACATGGCACCTTTGGGAGTATGGTTGTAAACTCTGAAACGTGGATAGTCAGAAGACTGCCTTATTTTTTAATCCGAGGAAAATATTATGTCAGATACACGCAAACTGACCATTATTGCTACCAAGGGAACTCTGGACTGGGCATATCCTCCGTTCATCCTCGGCAGTACAGCTGCTGCTCTTGGTATGGAAGTTTCCATCTTCTTTACCTTCTATGGTTTGAACCTGCTGCTCAAAGATACCAGTGCCCTGAAGGTAACACCGATGGCCAACCCGGCAATGCCAATGAAAATGCCTTTCGGCCCGAAGTGGCTGCAAAGCATCGATTGGGGTCCAAAGATTCCGAATGTGTTGTGGAATACACCCTTCATGGACAGCATCGCCACAACCCTGATGAAGAAGACCATCAGTAACTGTGGTGTCGCCTCAATTTCAGAACTACGTGAACTGTGTCAGGAAGCCGAGTGTAAATTCCTCGCTTGCCAGATGACAGTTGAACTGTTCGGCCATGATCCAAAAGCATTCATCGATGGTTGTGATTTCGTAGGTGCAGCCACCTACTTTGAAGAATCATCAGATGCAGATCAGTCTCTGTTTATCTAAACAGGGATCAAGGTGATCGATTCAAAGCCGCGCATTGCGCGGCTTTTTTTATGCGTGCAGTTTTCTTGCAACTGAATATCCACAGATGAACGCAGATAAACACGGATGTTTTGCGGTTGCCGCCTCCGAAAAAAATTACCCGTTATGATGTGGAATAGCCACGCCGTGAGCTGAAAGGTGTACAGCAAGGCGGCTTGCACCAGGGCATGAACTCTGTCCTTTACAAGCAGCGAAAAACGCAACAATACGAAGTGCTATGGTTATTTTTTGCGGATAAAAATTTACTCAGCATCCGTATTTATCTGCGTTCATCTGTGGACAGTAATCGTTTCGCTTTCTGCCAATAGGCTTCGAGCTCTTCGACACTGCAGTCATCCATAATCTTGCCATCCTCCTGCAGCAACTGCTCGACCACATGAAAACGCGAGATAAATTTCAAATTGGAATCACGCAAAGCCTGCTCCGGATTGACATCTAGGTGGCGTGACAGATTCACGCAAGCAAACAGGATATCGCCCATCTCGTCTGCGATACGGTCGTGATCATGGCCGATCTCGGCCTCGAGCTCGGCGAT
This sequence comes from Gammaproteobacteria bacterium, assembly GCA_050049835.1. GTDB lineage: Bacteria > Pseudomonadota > Gammaproteobacteria > SZUA-229 > SZUA-229 > JABDQW01. The sequence goes on along the minus strand of JASFVM010000242.1, from coordinate 964 downwards.
TTCCTCTTGCAGTTTAGCGAACACAGGCGCCACGTTATCCCAGTCAAAGCCATGATGTGCCGCCCGCTTCTGTAGCTTTGATGACCAGCGCAAGGCGGGCATGGTTGATGCAATCCCATCAAGCAAACTTTTATTTGCCGGTGACTTCTCCTTGCGTTCCATCCGTTTGTGCTTCTCCCATGCGTCATGCAGAGCCTGCATATCTTTAACCTTATCTTCTCCGAAGACGTGAGGGTGCCGACGTACCAGCTTGTCATTGATAGCAGCAGCAACATCGGCAAAACTGAATGTGTCCTGCTCATTTGCCATCTGCGCGTGATAGACAACCTGGAACAGCAAGTCACCGAGCTCACCCTTCAGGTCATGCATATCCCCGCGCTCGATAGCATCAGCTACTTCATATGCCTCTTCAATCGTGTACGCCGATATGGTTTTGAAGTTCTGCTCTATATCCCAGGGGCATCCGTTTTCAGGATCCCGCAACGCCGCCATGATCTCGAGCAGCCTGTCGACCTGATTTGAGCTCTCAGACACCAGACGACCCGATAAAAAAAGGCGAGTTACCCCGCCTTCCGGTTGTCTGTAATTTCACGGTTTCAGAATGCAAAACGAACTCCAATGTGTGCATTGTCATCCGCATCGTACTTCGCGCCTGAATCCAGTTCCAGCTCCAGTTTTCGGTAACCCACATAAGCACGCGCGCTCGGGGTGACCTCGAGTTCAAAAGCAAAACGGTACTCCGTAATACCATCAAAATCAGAAAAGCTGGTGACGCTTGGCGCCCAGAACCCCTCGGCAAGAATTGCGAAAGGTGTACTGGCAGGAAATACATAGCGCAAGTGACCGCCGACGGCTATGGCGCCACCGTTTGGATCTTCACTGTTTGGGCCGAATTCGAGCCTGCCGGCGTACGCCTTGCCGCCGACACCGAAGTGCAGTGCACGCACATCACCGGTACCGCTGC
>JASFVM010000241.1:0-4658 GCA_050049835.1 Gammaproteobacteria bacterium | reverse complement strand
ATTCTTCAGGATAACGCGAGCGATAGCGATACGCTGTTTTTCACCGCCTGAAAGCTTCAAACCACGCTCACCGACAATGGTGTCGTATCCATCCGGCAAACTCTGAATAAATTCATGTATGTTAGCTACCCTGGCCGCATGAACGACGTCCTCCATGCTTGCATCGTGGTTTGCATAATGAATATTGTCGAAGATTGACTGGTTAAACAGTACGGTATCCTGCGGGACAATGCCTATATTCTCGCGCAGGCTGGTCTGCGTGACGTCGTGTATATCCTGCCCGTCAATCAGGATCCGTCCGGAATCAACTTCATAAAACCTGAACAGCAACCTGGACAGGGTTGACTTGCCCGCCCCCGATGGTCCGACAACAGCAACCTTCTTGCCCGGCGGGATTTCAAAACTGACGTCATCAAGTACCTTTCTTTCAACGTTATATGAGAACGATACGTGCTCAACACTAACCTGCGCCCTGGTTATCTGCAGCGCCCTGGCTTTCCTCTTGTCAGCTATTTCACGACGGGTATCAAGCAATCGCATCATCATGTCCATATCGGCGAGTGAGTATTTGAGTGAACGATAAATGATGCCGAGGAAATTAAGCGGTAGAAACAGCTGCAGCATCATGGTATTGACCAGCACGAGATCACCCAGGGTCATCGTTCCACTGACTACCCCCTGGGCAGCATAAATCATCATAAACGTCACCCCGACTGCAATCACCGCCCCCTGACCGAAATTCAGCAATGACATCGAATTCTGACTTTTTACGGCAGACTGTTCCCAGTTCTTCAGCGTTTCGTCATAGCGCGCCATTTCATAATCTTCATTATTGAAATACTTCACCGTTTCGTAATTGAGCATGCCATCGACGGCATAAGTATTCGCCTCGGATTCCAGCTGGTTCATCTTCAGCCGGTAATGCATGCGCCATTCGGTAACTGACAAGGTAAATACAATATAAATAATGACGGTTATAAAGGTGACGATGGCAAATTTCGCCTCGTACTGCCCAAGCAGAATCACTGCCACCAGCGCAAATTCTGCTGCAGTTGGAATGATATTGAAAACCAGGTAATTGAGGATCGAACTCAGACTGTTGGTGCCTCGCTCAAGATCCCGGGTGATACCACCGGTTTTTCGGTCGAGATGATAACGCAATGACAGTGCGTACAGGTGACTCAGGACCCGGTGCGAAATACCACGCATCGCGTGGTAACGCACCCTGGCAAACACCGCATCGCGCAGTTCGTTGAACAGGCTGCTTGCCAGGCGTAATCCGCCATAGCCGAGCAACAGCACGATCGGTAGCGTAACGGCACCATTATCACTATCGAGCCCATCGACGATCTCTTTCAGTATCAGCGGCATGCCAACAATCGCCAGCTTGGACAGCACCAGACACGCCAGCGCGATCAACACCCTGCCCCTGAATTCCCAGACGAACGGAAACAGCTTTTTCAGATTCTGCCAGTCTTTCCTGTCAGAATGCGGCTCGCTGGTTTGTCGATGTATCATAACCATATGTGCAATAGGAAAACGACCCGTACATTATCCATGCAGAGTCAAAAGCTGCTGCGAATGTAGATGTATATAAAACACACGATTATATCGAATTTACACACCCGGGTATGACTAATACCTCCATTGATGGCCGGCTGTTCTCCGATCAATGCCCGCTACAGAATGAAGGCGGTCACCAGACGGCTGCGCAGGTAAAAAACCCTTTCCTGCCTTCGTGGTCGGAATAATCGGAGCATAGATTCAATCAGTGCAAAACCAGCTTACTACTTCCGGCCCGATAGAAGCCGGATCAAGGACAAGGTTATACAGCACAGCAAGCAGCAAGATTACCTGTCTTCCCTGACAGGAAAGTGATGCGCCTGCTGACCATACAAACACTATCGGACTCGCTTGTGATTGTCCGGTGCCTGATTTTTTTCGATGCCGGTCTTCCTGGTACGGATGCCCGTGGTTTACAGGCTGTTTAACCCCAGGTCGGCATCCGGTTAGAACTGAGGTTCACGCGATACGCCTGCCATTGTCCGGTTATCGGGAGCTCCCGCCCACTTTTAAATACTGTCCTATACTTCGGCTTATTACTCTAAACAATATAGCGAACCAGGGGTTATTCTCATGAAAATCAGATTGTTAGTAAGCGGGTTTATCGTTGCAGCCCTGCCCGTCCTTGTCTCGGCCGACGTATTATCTTTTACGCTTGGTGGTGGTGTCTGGAACGAGACGCCCGAAGGCGGCATTATCAAACCGAGCAATGCAAGCACGCCTTCTGTTGACGCCAGTAGCGACCTGTTCTGGGATGAGGAGTCACAAGGCTATCTTTTTGCAACCCTTGAGCACCCGGTACCGCTGCTGCCCAATGTGCGCCTTATATATACAAAACTGGATCACGCGGGTGACGGAGATACAACATTTGAATTTGACGGCCAGACTTATGGCCCGACGAATGTCGCCAACGAGTTTTCTATCGAGCAGACTGACCTGATCTTCTACTATGAAGTGCTGGATAATATTGTCAGCCTTGATCTGGGACTGAATGTCCGCCTGCTTGATATAACCTACAAGATCGATGATGGTACCAGCAATACCGATGGTTCGGTCAGTGCGCCCGTACCGATGTTATACGGGCTGATTGGTGGATCACCCTGGCCGGGACTGATGCTCAGCGCTGAAGGCAGCTTTATCTCGTATTCAGGTAACACCCTGTCTGATTTTACCGCTAAAGTTTCCTATACAACCGATTTCTTTGTCGGTTTCGAAGCGGGTTACAGGACCCAGACAATCGAACTGGATGATGTTGACGACACCAACGCAAACCTTGATTTCAAGGGTCCCTTCGTTGGCGCATATGTTAAATTCTGATAACGCGTTTGCAGTCACGGCCAGTGTGAAACACTGGCCGTTACCGGGTTAATCCGCCCGTTCGTCTTCTTTATTATATTTCAATGCCGCCCACACGGTGCGGACATCAACTTGCTCGTGATGGATCAGCAGCGTTATCGCGATTTCTTCAGCAGCTGCGATGACGCAAAAGACGGCGGCAACCCTGAAAGGCCAGTCGAGCCATCCGGCAAACAGTAAAATATAGCCAATAAACGTCATCACGACCGCGAGTTTCACCGTCCAGGTATGGTAACTGGTGATCGTTCTGAATTTGATCAAACCCACAATCACCGGTGAGGTAAAGCTGATCACAATGGCGACATAGGCAACCAGCTCTCCGGCAACGATATCGGGCCACAGTATCCATGCACAGATTGCCATGGTTGTATAGATGGTAAAGTCGCCCCAGCTATCCAGGCGCGATCCCGTTTTAGTAATCTGGTTCAGCACACGCGCGAGAAAGCCATCCAGTACATCGGTAAAGCCGGAAAACATCAGCGCAGCCAGGAACCAGCTCGGCTGTTGACTCAAAGCAAGATAAAACAAAACCGGTGCCATCAGGATACGTATCAAACTGACGAAGTTCGGCAGGTTATAAACATCGCGATTGGAAAAATTCATCATAGATCAAGACCCTGTGTATCATGAAGATATTAGCTAATAAGGCCTTTTGCGTATACCCAGCCTGAAAAAGATCCAGGACAGCAGCAGTTCCAGCACGATAAACGAAGAAACGAGAACTATAATTGATTGCACATCAAGACTGAAAACTTGCCTCATCATCACGGCCGGAAATAACGATTCAGGCACCTGGTCAAGCAAGGGCGCCATGCTGCTGGGTGCCATGCCGAGACGCCGTTTGATAAAACTGGAGAACAGATCACCGATATGGGCATAAGCCGCAATCTGGGCACCGGCAGTCGCTCCATAGCCGAATGCCGCTGCGACGGCTGCGGTGACAACAATAGCCCCGACAATTCCCCGCCATGTTTTTGACTCACCAAATACCGGCCTGCGGTCAGGCAATTTACTGCCAAAGTCGAGCGGAACAGCCAGCTTGTCTTTCAGCAGCACTGCAAGGATTACGGGTGCGGCGTTTGCAAGTATAATGAGCAACAGGAAATGGATTTGATTTTCTGGCACGTTATTTACGGATTATTTATGGTGTTATCAGTTGTTTATAGTATTTGGTTAAACAGTAGCTTGGCAACAAATCATGGAACAGAATACATTCAAGGTCATTACCTACAATATTCATAAAGGTTTCAATTCAAGCAACCGCCATTTCATCCTGCATGACATAAAGGATTCTATCCGCCAGATCGATGCTGATGTCGTTTTTTTACAGGAAATTCATGGCGAGCGAAATATCTCGAAAAACAGGTTTGATGACTGGCCCAGTAATAATCAGTTCGAGTTTCTTGCCGATGAGGTCTGGCATCATCACGCCTATGGTAAAAATGCCATCTACAAATCCGGCCACCACGGCAATGCGATTCTCAGTAAATACCCGTTTGTCGAATGGGAGAATATCGATGTATCTTTTATGCAGTCTCACAGCAGAAGCCTGCTGCATGGAACCATCGAGTTAACTGAAACACGGCAACACGTGCATATTATATGTGTGCACCTGGGCTTGTTCGGTCTGGAACGACAACGTCAACTGGCGAAACTTGCCAGCAGGATCGATTCTCATGTGCCGCACAATGCACCGCTTATCGTTGCCGGTGATTTTAATGACTGGCGGGGACGCGCGG
>JASFVM010000240.1:0-4668 GCA_050049835.1 Gammaproteobacteria bacterium | reverse complement strand
CCCGCCAGGAGCTGCCTGTAACATCAACAGTGTGACATCATGCTGTGTTGGTGATCTGGGTAGCGAGCTTGATATTGCTGCATCGACCCTGTCTCATCATTTGAAAGAACTCAGCCAGGCCGGGCTGATCAATATGCAGCGAGATGGCAAACAGGTCATATGCTCGGTAAATACAGAGATGCTTAATGCTATTCGACACTATTTCAAGGTATCACCGGAGGTGAGTTATGCAACACAAGCAGGCTGATGAAATTCGCCAGAACGTCAGAAACAGTTACAGTGAAGTCGCCGAAGCAAACAACCGTGGTGACTGTTGCGGTGAACAATCGAGTTGCTGCGGTGTGTCTTCAGATGCTGCGATAAATACCCTGGTTTCAACACGCCTCGGTTACAGCGCGGAAGACCTCGAAGCCGTGCCAGAAGGTGCTGACATGGGTCTGGGTTGCGGCAATCCCAGGGCTATTGCCAGTATCCAGCCTGGCGAAACGGTGCTTGATCTCGGTAGCGGCGGCGGGTTTGACTGTTTTCTTGCCGCTGCCGAAACCGGTGACAGCGGCAGCGTGATCGGCGTCGATATGACACCCGCCATGATCAGCAAGGCTCGCAGCAATGCCGACAGAGGCAATTACCAGAATGTCGAATTCCGCCTTGGTGAAATAGAGAACCTGCCTGTCGCGAATGACAGCATTGATGTCATCATCTCGAACTGCGTCATCAATCTTTCACCGGACAAGCAACGTGTATTTACCGAGGCTTACCGGGTACTAAAAAATGGCGGGCGACTCGCTATTTCAGACGTGGTTGCCAGCGCTGAACTTCCGCCGGCGATTCGCGACGATCTGCAACTCTATTCGGGATGCATGGCCGGCGCCTCCCGTATTGATGAGCTTGAACACATACTTGCCGGCAGCGGCTTTACCGATATTCGTATTGCCCCCAAAGATGAATCAAAAGCGTTTATCAGGGACTGGGCGCCGGGACAAGGTGTTGAAGATTACGTGGTCTCTGCAACCATAGAAGCGGTAAAGCCCGGTGGTGACTGCTGTGGAAATGACTGCTGTTAATGTAGAACCAGCAGGCGCAAAGCGCAACACATTTTAGATTAAGGTTTTAAGTACCCACAGATGAACGCAGATAAACACAGATATTGTTTAAAACAAAAACAGTATAACAACCTTATGCCAATCGAGCATATCGGTGTTCATCTGTGGACTGAAATTAGATGAGTCGATAATGCCATGTCTGATCGCAAAATAACTAAATCCGACGAGGAATGGAAAGCTGGCTTAACGGACGAACAGTATCGCATCACCCGGCAGGGCGGTACCGAGATGGCGTTTACCGGCAAGTACTACAACAACAAGGACAAGGGAGTGTATCACTGCGTTTGTTGCGGTGAACCCCTGTTCAGCTCGAATGAAAAATACGATTCAGGCTCCGGATGGCCGAGTTTCTGGCAACCACTACAAGGCCATGAGCCTGCCGAACTGCGTGACACCGCTCATGGCATGATCCGTGTCGAAGTACGCTGCCCGGCCTGTGATGCCCATCTCGGACATGTATTCGAAGACGGTCCGCAACCCACGGGCCTGCGCTACTGCATCAACTCAGCATCACTGGATTTCAAGGACAAGAAATAACTGATCAATCACACAGGCTTTTAACGCAAAGGCGCAAAGCCCGCAAAGAATTATTAATGTTCTGTAATTTGAAACAATGACGGACCCGGATTACGCTGGCGCATCATCCAGGCTACAGTTCTAACTGATTAACCACAGAGGCACAGAGTACACAGAGAATAAACGATTTTTTCCTCGTCCCTCGTCACTCGTCCCTGTCTTTTTTCAGCATTGCTCCCAGGGAAGATTGTGGTAGCGCCAGCCGCCCGTTGAACTGCGATGATGCTTATCATCGAGCTCACCTTCGAAACCTTCATCGATATGATAGACATTGGCGATACCGGCCTCCAGCAGTTTATGCCCTGCCTCTTTAGAGCGCTTGCCGCTGCGGCAGATCAGGATAATCGGTACACTGCCCTGTGAAGCATCTTCGACGACACCGCCGAGAATAAGCTTTCTGATATCTGTGACAAAATGCGGATTAACCACCCAGTCGGGTTCGTCAATCCAGGGCACATGCACAGCGCCCCTGGGGTGGCCGACAAACAGGAACTCCATGCTGGAACGAATATCAATGAGTATTGCCCGCGCATCATCGTGCATCAGTTCCCATGCTTGTCCGGGTGTAAGGCTTTTAAGCGTATCTGGCATATATTCAGGAGTGATCTGTACCGGTTCGCCCAGTATCCGACCGCTGCGTGACATAGTCAAGGAATGGCGTTAATCTTTCGGCGATGACCTGTAACAGGTAATCGGGCACCTGGTAGTACGCGCCCTCGAGTATGTGCTGGAATGCCATGCGTATATCATCATCAGTATAGGATGGCTGCTGTTCCATCACCTCTTCCTGTTCAAAGAAGCTGGCGATCTTTTCACCGCTACTGCGACTGAGCGCTTTCTGCAGCGCAGCATCAGCCTGCTGCATCATTTCACTGAATTCGATCTGTTCATTCAAATCTGGCGCCGTATAACCTGCAGTCAACGAAACACGAATTTTTTCACGCCCGGTATTGAACACCAGTTTGTTGATGTTTTCCCGGATACGATTAATCACCACGCGCGTATTCGTTTCACTGGTTAAAGGCAACAGCACGGCGTACTTGGCAACACCGAGGCGCGCTGCGATGTCTTCGGTGCGCATAACATCATGCAGGCGTTTGCCCACCGTCACAATGATCTGCTGCGCAACATTTTTACCATGGCTGAGATAGATATCCTGAAAACCTTCGATCTCGACATAAACCAGTGAGATATTCAGCTTGTGTCGCAACGCAAATGAAAGCGCCTTGATACCCTGCTCTTCAAAACCCGAAACACTGAATAAACCGGTGAGCTTGTCATGGCCGGTTTTCTTCTCGAGCTCTACAACCTTGCGGTTAAGGCGTGCATAAGACTTCGCCCGGCTCAAAAGATCGATTGACTCAAAAGGCTTGGAAATGAAATCAGTGGCGCCGGCATCGAACACCATGCGCTTGGCATCTTCGGTGTCGCCGACACCGGTAATCATGATTACCGGCAGCGCGGCCAGACGTTCATCATCCGAATTACGGATATTCGCCAGCAGCTCCATGCCATTCATCTCCGGCATTGACATATCGGTGAACACGACCGATATCGCGTCATTACGCTGCAGCTGCTGCCAGCCGTCCATGCCATCGACGGCCTCATGCACATGGTAGCCATCTCCAAGCATCTTGATTGCAGCGCGGCGGATTACCCTGGAGTCGTCAACGACCAGTATCTGTGGCTTTTCAACAGTTTCGTCATTCATGCCGGATTATTCCCTTGTGCTATTCAGAACAGGCAATTTGTAGAGAAAATGAAAAATCGGTGCCGAAATTCATCTAAAGTGAATTCTGCACACAAAAAGGATAGTTCGATATCGCCCGGTTGCAACAATGGCTCGTATTTTGAGGAGAAATTCGTGCCAGATCATGGTGGCAGCAATGCCGACACGCGTGATAAATCACAAATACGACACAAGTGTCTATAATTTGTCTATATTATAAAAAAGGCAGGCTGGAGGCGGCACTGTCAACAAAGGAAAAACAATAATAACGAAGCGCATATGAGCAATCAAAACATACCTGACTCACCTCAAGAGTTTGGCGAACTTATTGCCGAACTGAAAAAGGATGTCTCCACACGTCTTCGCGACATGGTTTCAAAGATGCTGACTGATGCAGATGAAAAGCTGCTTGATATGGCCGATAACGCTGCTTACAGTCATGAGAAAGATGTTTATTACTGGCTAAAGAACAAGCTAAAGGAAAAAAAAGGTGAACTGGCCGCGGAATTCATGACCAACATCTTGCCCCTGATGCGACCTTATGGGGTGACCCAGGCCGAAGAGGCCGCGCATAAGACGCAGGAGCTGGGTGATGAGCTCAGCCTGGTAGGTACGGATGACATGGAAGACCTCGTGCTGGTAAAAAACGTGGGCACCGAAACCGCAAGCAAGTTTCGCGAGCAGATCTCACACCTTGAAATCCGCCTCGACCACCTGGCGCTGAAAACAACCGACATCTTTGCGAGGAATGCCCTGTCACCGATGAAAATCTGCCAGGCATTCGATGACACCCTGATTGAAAACTTCGATCTGCCGGAACGAAAAATCATGTTCAGGTTGTTCAGGGATGATGTCGCCCACAACCTCGACAGCCTGTATGACGAACTGAATAAACAATTGATCGAAGCAGGCATTCTGCCGGAAATAAGAGCCCACGCAAGAAGCGGCGCAAGACGTAGACCTGCCCCACAACCTGCAGCAACAGAGACGCCGTCAGAAGAACACTACGGGACCGAAGGCATGGATCAGGGATACGCAGGCGACTATTACGGTGGTGCTCCCGGTGGTGCTCCCGGTGGTGCTCCCGGTGGTGCTCCCGGTGGTGCTCCTGGTGGTGCTCCCGGTGGTGCTGCTGGTGGTGCTCCCGGTGGTGCTCCCGGTGGTGCTCCCGGTGGTGCTGCTGGTGGTGCTGCTGGTGGTGCTGCTGGTGGTGCTCCCGGTGGTGGCGCGGCTGGCCAGCAGGGTGCGGCTTCGCCGACC
>JASFVM010000239.1:0-4678 GCA_050049835.1 Gammaproteobacteria bacterium | reverse complement strand
GAAACGCCGTCGGCATCTATGGCATATACATTGCTTATCGGGCCCTGCAACTCATCATCAAAAGTTACGCTGGTAGCTGTACCGGTAACCCCGTCAGCATTGACTGAGCCGGTTACCGTCACACGCATGCCAATGGCCAGGTCATCTTCGGTACCATTGGGATCATCATCAACGCTGAAAGTTGCGCTGCCGGTTTCGAACTCGACACCATTGACGAAAATGCTGCCGAACCCGGTAACGGTGCCTGAAGATACATAGCCACTGCCACCAATACCCGCCACATCACTACCACTACTACATGCGGCGATAGAAATGGCTGTTGCAGCTGTTAATGACAGATTAAGGATAGATTTTTTCATGATTGCGAATCCTCGCGGGTATCTGTTTCGTTGTAGTAAATGCCCAGGCTGACAATGCGTGTATCCTTGTCTTCATCTGCTTCATGCTCACTGAGCCATGTATCGAGTTCCTCCAGCAATAGCTGTGAGCGTTTACGTGAATATTCCTTGAAGGCGGGCAGTGCGTCTGTGCGTATACGCGGATTGGAAACTTTTCGCTGGAACCACCTGGATGCTTCGTCAGCGGTCAGGTTATGACCGATGGTGTTGATCAGTTCGCTGGTGTCATTGCCCAGTATGCGGATGATTTCTTCAGGATCGCTAGCCGGAACATAGGCGTTGCGTACCAGGTGGACCAGGCCGTCCTTGACTTCGACACAGCCAGAGGCCTCAAGCAGGTTAAGCATGGCTTTGGGCGTTACATCACCGCTGTAATGTTTGATCAGGTTGGCGAAGGATGTCTCGGAACTGTCCAGTGACAACGCTTTCGGATTGCCTTCGGCATAGGCATACAGCGGATCATTCAGCCAGCCGCTGATGACACGGATGGCGCGATTGTATTTTTGCTCGGTGTCTTTGCTGTCACTGAGCTCTGTTTCCGTCAGGCGTTTGACTTCTTTTCTGGACAGGCCGGTCTCGGCGGACACACTTGAGACCGTTGCTTTGCTATTATTGCGTCTGGCTTCTGTAAAAGCCTCATCAACATAGGCTTTGCGGGCCATTTCTTCGAAACTGCCGCAGGCAATGCCGTTTCTCAACAGAATGCGGACCAGTGGGCGCAGAATCTGTCTGATAGCAGCGGTGAGAATCGAATGTGATGAATTACCCATAAATGGGATTATTTTCCCAATTACGGGTAATGTCAAGTCCTGTATAGATTAATTGTTGCAATGCTGCAGCTACACCCGGTTCAGGGTATGGTGTGTATTACGGGTACTTATCCTGCATAGCTTACTGATATAGAACGGATTGAGCCACTTTACCATATGAACTGGTCTTACATACTCGATATTGTCAGACAACATAAATCAACGCTTGTTACAGCAAACATCATTGCCATCCTGTCTGCACTGCTCAGTGTGCCTGTGCCGATGCTGATGCCATTACTGGTCGATGAAGTGCTGCTCGACAAGCCTGGCAAGATTGTTGCCGTCATGGAGGAGTTTCTGCCTGCTGCTTTGTATGGCCCTGTCGCAATTATCGTTTCGGTAATGCTGGTTACCATGCTGCTGCGCTTTGCGTCGTTGATGCTGGCCGTATTGCAGACGCGGGAATTCACCACCATCGCCAAAGACATCAGCTACCGCATTCGCAAGAAACTGCTGTCGCATTTGCAGACCATTTCCATGGCGGAATATGAAACCCTGGGAACCGGTGCTGTGACCTCGCATTTTGTCACTGATGTCAATGCGATCGATGAATTTATCGGCAGTACCCTGAGCAAGTTTATTGTAGCGGTGCTTACCGTGATCGGGGTTGCCGCGGTGCTGCTGTGGATGCACTGGCAGCTGGCCTTGTTCATTCTGCTGATGAATCCGGTAGTAATTTATTTCACCATGGTAATGGGCAAGAAAGTGAAAGTGCTGAAGCGCCATGAAAACAGTGCCTTTGAAATATTTCAGCAGGCTCTGAGTGAAACGCTTGATGGCATCCAGCAAATCCGCGCCAGCAACCGTGAAGGTCATTACCTGCAGCGAGTGACGGCACGGGCCCGTGACCTGCGTCAGCATATGACGGCATTCGGCTGGAAGAGCGATGCCGCCAACCGCCTGTCATTCTTTATCTTTCTGATGGGATTCGAACTTTTTCGTGCCACCAGCATGGTGCTGGTGCTGCTCACCGACCTTTCCATTGGCGAGATGTTCGCTGTCTATGCCTACCTCTGGTTCATGATGAACCCTGTACAGGAAATTCTCAGCATCCAGTACAGTTATTACAGCGCCAACGCGGCGCTTGAACGTATCAGTCGTCTGCTCACGCTCAGGCAGGAGCCTGTCTATCAGCACAAGATCAATCCCTTTGCGGGCAAGCACACCGTTGGCTTGCGGATAGAAAACATCTGCTTTTCCTACGGTGAGGAATTCAATGTGCTCGATGGTGTCAGCCTCGAAATTGCAGCCGGTGAAAAAGTCGCGCTGGTGGGAGCCAGCGGCGGCGGTAAATCTACGCTGGTACAGATCATCCTCGGCCTGTACCCGGCAAAATCGGGTGAGCTGTATTTCGACGGTGTTAATATTCGCGATATCGGCCTGGATGTGGTGCGTGAAAATGTTGCCACTGTTCTGCAGCAACCCGCCATGCTCAATGATACGGTGCGTGAAAACCTGTGTCTTGGACACGAGCACGATGATGAGCAGCTGTGGCAGGCGCTCGAGATCGCACAGTTGCGCGATGTTGTCGAGAACATGGCAGCGGGCCTGGATACCATCATCGGGCGCAGCGGTGTACGAATCTCGGGCGGGCAGCGCCAGCGCCTGGCGATTGCGCGCATGATACTGTCAGACCCGAAGGTGGTGATTCTCGATGAAGCAACATCGGCGCTCGATACCGAAACCGAATCCAGGCTGCACGACGCCATGCACGCCTTTCTGCAAAACCGGACAACGCTTATCATTGCGCATCGGTTAAGTGCTGTGAGGCAGGCAGACCGGGTGCTGGTATTTGATGCCGGTCAGATCATCGATGAAGGCCGCCATGATGATTTGATCGTCAGGGATGGCCTGTATCGTGATTTGTATGCTCACTAGCCAGGGGCTAGGGACGAGGAGCGAGGGACGAGGGAAAAACTTCGGGCTCTCGTAAATCTGAAGTATTATTTTACGGCGTTTGCATGCGGCTTTTTGTTTTTACTCGGCCCTCGTCCCTCGTACCTGGGCCCTCTGAAAAGGATCAGTTAATGTATAAATTAATCACGCTGTTGGTGCTACCATTTATAATTTTCTTTAGCGGCCCAATGTCGGCCCACGCTGATCCTTTTCAGCGCGGCAGCCAGTCACTCTCCATCGTCGTCGGTTCCGGCAGCGCCTTCAGGGATGACTACATCATTCTCGGTGCCGGTTATGGTTATTACATGGCAAAAGGTCTGGAGCTGGGTATTGATGCGCAGTTCTGGTTGAGCGGAGACCCGTCAATCACCAAGGTCAGCCCGCAGATCAAATATGTGTTCACGCAACCCAGAACCGTGAAGCCTTATGTCGGCGCCTTTTTCCGCAGGACCTATGTCGATGGGCTGGAAGACCTTGATTCCATAGGCTACCGGGTCGGTGCGAACTTCATGGGACAGGGCAATTTTTATTTCGGCGCCGGCATTGTTTACGAGGATTACCAGGACTGCAGTGAAACCATCTATAGCAGCTGTTCCGACACCTACCCCGAGATCCTGTTCTCGTTTTCAATGTAAATCAGGCAGTTAGACGGGACAGGATAGTGTAAAACTATCGCCTTAATTGATATAAGTTAATTGTAATATATTAATTTAATGATAAATTATGCAAAACTTTTATCTTGTGAGGGAAAATTATGAAATCGATATACGCTGTATTAGTGACATCGATGTTTGTCGTCCAGGCGCAGGCGGCTGAATGGCAGCCACTGCCGAATGTAGCGCCTGCGCCGGCTGACAATCCTGCCAGCGATGCCAAGGTCGAACTTGGCAAGATGCTGTATATGGATCCGCGCTTTTCATCCACCGGTACGGTTTCCTGTAATTCATGCCATAACGTGATGGAAGGCGGTGATGACAGCCGCCCAACGTCCATGGGTGTGCACGGAAAGACCGGAGGCCGCAATGCACCGACAGTGTGGAATTCTGCATTTCATTCCGTGCAGTTCTGGGACGGGCGTGCACCGACACTGGAAGAGCAGGCCAAGGGCCCGGTTGCAAACCCGGTTGAAATGGGCATGAAGGATGTTGATACTGCAATGGAGCGAGTCAGGATGATTCCAGGCTACAAGGTCTACTTCGAGAAGGCGTTCGGTGAAGAATCGATGACCGTGGACAATGCGGCTAAAGCGGTAGCGGCTTTCGAGCGGACCCTGATTACACCGAACAGCCCGTATGACAAGTACGTAAAGGGAGACAAGAAAGCGATGACCGAACAGCAGGTTCGCGGGATGGAAAAATTCGCTTCCAGCGGCTGCACCGCCTGTCATTCGGGCCCGGCTTTCAATGGCCCGCAGATGAAGCTTGGCGAGGGCTTCTACAGCAAGTTCCCGACTTTTACCGATAACAAGTACGTCTCGCAGTACAAGCTGGCTGATGACAAGGGGCGCCAGGATGTAACCGCTAATGAAGCTGATGCCAACATGTTTCGCGTTCCAACGTTGCGTAATATCACCGA
>JASFVM010000238.1:0-4693 GCA_050049835.1 Gammaproteobacteria bacterium | reverse complement strand
CGCAAGATGAAGAAAGGCACATCAGAGCCGTTGTATGAGAAATACATCCTCAAGCTGCTGGGTATAGAAAAGCTGACCTAGGATTTTTTCACCACAGAGGCACAGAGAACATAGAGTGTTATTTCACCACAGAGACACAGGGGCACAGAGAGAACCGTTTTTGTAAGAAATCAAAAGCCTGATACGCGTGCCAACCGAAAAGCTGACTGTGTCTCTGTGGTGAATAAGCTTTTAACGATAAAACGCTTACCCCGTGACCCTGTGGTGAATAGCTGTTTTTGCTTTTAAATAAAAGAATGCCTTCCCCTGTGTACTCTGTGCCTCTGGGGTAAATAAGCTTTTAACGATAAGCAGCTTACTCCGTGTCCCTGTGCCTCTGTGGTGAATAGCTGTTTTTGCTTTTAAATAAAAGAATGCCTTCCTCTGTGTACTCTGTGCCTCTGTGGTTCAATCAGTTTTATCTTTTGACGATTCCTTGTCGTCATCGCGCTTGATCATCGGCTCATCATCATCCATCAATATTCGATGTGCCGGCCCTTCAAGATCATCAAACTGATCGGTACGCACCGCCCACAGGAAAAACCAGACGATCGCAACCACCAGAACCAGGGCGAGGGGTATGAGTAAAAAAATGGTTTCCATTTTTTTCAGGGACGAGGGACGAGGGGCGAGGGGCGAGGGAAAACACGGGTCTGTTGGGGCAGGTTAGATACTGTTATTGGTTCAAGATATTTCATGTTGTCAGTCACGGCGTATTCATTACTTGCAGTTCTGTATTTGTGCAATGCCTTTTTTCTTTTAAACAACATATAAAAACTCTGTGATCTCTGTGTCTCTGTGGTGAATAAAGATCTTGCGTTCTTGAACATGTTCATTTGTAACATATATCTATATACACAACCAGTTCGCGCAGCGAACCCTCATCCTCGTCCCTCGTCCCTCGTCCCTCGCCCCTGTTGTTTAGAAAGCCGTAAGGCGTTCAAAACAACCACCAGTGAACTGGCAGACATACCGATAGCGGCGAGCCAGGGCTGGATGTAGCCCATGGCGGCGGCCGGTACGGCCAGCAGGTTATAGCCTATTGCCCACATCAGGTTCTGCCGGATGACAGTCAGCGTTCTTACTGAAAGGCGGTAGCCGGAATACAGGGCATCGATCCTGCTCGATAACAGGATGAAATCAGCGCTGGCAGCGGCCAGTTGCGAACCCGTGCCCATGGCAATGGAAACATCGGCGCCTGCCAGCACCGGCGCATCATTGACACCATCTCCGGTCATCGAGACAACGGCGCCTTCATGCTGCAATGCTTTGATATAGTCGAGTTTGTCTTCCGGTTTAAGGTTGGCATGGACCTCGCTGATGCCGGCCGCGTCGGCGATATGTTTTGCAGCTGACGGGTTGTCGCCGGTCAGCAATACCACGGTCTTGCCTTCCTGTTGCAGCTTGTTGATCAGCGTCACGGTGTCTTGACGTATTTCATCTTCAAACGTAAATACGGCATGGGCCTGGTTGGAGGTCGCGAGCACGACCCGGGTTTGTCCGCTGCTGTCTTCAATCGTAAAAGTATCGCTGCAATGTTCGCGGATGAAATCGGGTTTACCGAGGAACCAGTGCCGGCCATCGATAATACCGGTCATGCCATGGCCAGGGGTACTGCTGATATTTTCCGCTTGTTGACTGCAGTCTGGGCAGGCCTGCATCAGGCTTTTGGCGATCGGGTGTTCCGAATGGGCCTCCAGTGCGGCGGCAATTTGCAGATAATCATCGGCAGTCTGGCCGCCGAGTGCCTGCGTGTCAGCGAGCCTGATATTGCCAACGGTGAGCGTGCCGGTTTTATCGAATACAAAATGGGTGACATGAGCCAGCGTTTCCAGCGCATGGCCGCGCGTCGGCAGCAGTCCGATGTTGGCCAGTTGCCCGCTGGCGGCGGTGATCGCGGTTGGCGTGGCCAGCGACAGGGCGCAGGGGCAGGTCACGACCAGCGTCGCCACCGTGATCGGCAGCCAGTCTGCCGAGCCCTGCATTATCCAGAACAGCGCGACCAGTGAAGCAATACTCAGGATAACGATGACAAATTTCGACGCAATCCTGTCGGCGAGCTGTGCCAGTGCCGGTTTTTCACTCTGTGCCTTGTCCAGCAGACGCTGGATGGCGGCAAGCACGGTGTCGGCGCCCACCCGGGTGATGGTGATCACCAGCGGGCTCTCCGAGTTAATACTGCCGCCGATCACGTCATCACCGCCGGTTTTAGTGACCGGCATACTCTCACCGGTGATCAGCGCTTCGTTAATGCCGGAAGCACCGCTTTCAATGACACCGTCTGCCGGGATGGTGTCGCCGGGTCGAACCAGCACGCGGTCACCCGCTTCCAGTTCAGCCACGGGCACCGCCTGTTCCTCCTCCTTGCCGTTGACGCGGACCAGCTTCGCCGCTACCGCCGGCTGCAGGCTGACCAGGGCCTCGGTCGCCTCGGTCGAGCGTTTCCTCGCGGTCATTTCGAAATAACGCGCGGTCAGCAGGAAAAAGGTAAACATCACCACCGAGTCGTAATAAATCTCGCCAGTGCCGCTGATGGTATGGCCGACGCTGGCAATGAAGGCGATACCGATGCCCAGAGAGACCGGTACATCCATCCCGGCGCGTTTCTGCTTCAGGTCACGCAGGGCAGAGGTGAAGAAAATGCGCGAAGCAAAGATCAGCACCGGGATTGTCAGCAGCAGGCTGGTCCAGCGGAAAAAGCCGCGGAAAGCCTCGTCGATGCCCCACCATTCACCGGTGTATAGTGCTACCGCGAGGATCATCACCTGCATGCCGAGGATACCGGAGACGCCGATGCGACGCAGCTGCTGCTTGCGCTCCTTCTCGATAATGCGCTGCTGCCGGTCGGGATCGTAGGGGTGGGCCAGGTAACCGATGCGGCTGATCGACTCGAGGATCTCGCTCAGGCTGATCTTGCTGTTGTCCCAGCGTACCAGTGCACGGTGATTGGAATAGTTGATATTGACATCGACCACACCGGGCAAGGCCTGCAGGTGACGCTCGTTGAGCCAGACACAGGCGGCGCAGACAATGCCTTCAAGGATCAGCGAGACTTCGCTCAGGTGGTCCTGTTCGTGCACGAAGCGCTTCTGTACCACCGGGTTATCATAGGCCTTGAGCTGCTCGAGAAAGGCCGGCACGACTTCGCGCGCCCTGGGTACCGTTTCGGTGCGGTAGTTGTAATAGTTTTCCATGCCGCTGTCGACGATCGCCTGCGCCACGGCGGCACAGCCGTGACAGCACATCGGCTGCGGCTTGCCACCGATTTCCACCGTAACATCAAGGCCTTTCGGTACAGGCAGGCCACAGTGGAAGCAGGATTGTTCGGCATGATCAGCGCACATAGGGCAAATTCAGGATCCAGGTACCGTCTCAGGGGCTGTTTGAGGAGGGTATATTATAAAAGACTAATGCAAAAGACAGGAGAAAATGAAATTTATACTACATTTTCACTTTAAGTATTTGAATCTGGTATACAATCGTTTTAAATAAGGTATGATTTGCAAACGAGACAATCTAACAGTTGTTGAATATGACTGAAGCGACACAGATCAATTTTGACCAATTAAAAGTTTCCTGCGCCAATTGCAGCTTGCGTGAGCTATGCATACCCCAGGGCATGAATGAAGATGAGCTCAAGCTGATTGAAGGTATCATCGAACGCAAGAAGCCTGTGCATAAAAATGATTACCTGTTCCGTGCAGGCGAGACCAACCGTTCTATCTATGCCGTGCTGTCAGGCAGCGTCAAAACACTGGTTGATAACCCCAACGGTGAGGAGCAGATTGTCGGCTTTCACCTGCCCGGTGAACTGCTGGGCATGGATGGTTTTTCAGGTGATGCACATACCTGTTCCGCGGTTGCGCTGGAAACATCCAGTGTCTGCGAATTCCCGCTGGATAAACTCGATGAAGTCTGTCACGAAGTGCCCAGCATCCAGTATGCGATGCGTCGCCTGATGGGCAAGGAAGTGGCGAAGGACCATGCCATGTTGTTACTGCTTGGTCGCATGAGCGCAGAGGAAAAACTGGCCAGCTTCCTGATCAGCCTGTCAAAACGCATGGCACAGCGTCACTGGAAACCAACCGAATTCAATCTCACCATGCCGAGACAGGATATTGCCAATTATCTTGGCCTGGCAGTTGAAACAGTAAGCCGCCTGTTTGCCCATCTGCAGGACGAAAAGATCATCGAAGTCGATCGCCGTCGGGTAAATATCTCTGATATGGAAAGGCTTAAAGCTATCATCGGAGAATGCGAAACAGTCAAGCCGGCAAAGGCAAAACAGGGTTAAGAACAGGGACGAGTAACGAGGGACGAGTGGCGAGGAATTGATGGCCGGGGCAGGATTGTTGCCAGCCACTGCAAAATATCCCATCTTTTCAGTGCCTTTCTTACCTGGCCGCTGTTGCAACAAACCAATAATAAACTCTGCGTCTTCGTTTCTCTTTGCTGAGCTGCATTTCCTGTTTCAACAAAACAGAGGTTCTCTCTGTGTCTCTGTGGTCAACAACCCCGGATTACGCTGCGCTTCATCCGGGCTACAGCGGTCGATAACACGGTAGCCCGGATGAAGCGCAGCGTAATCCGGGATAATTTAACTTGATAAGGACATAGCACAGCCATGGTCGGCTATCGAAGAAATCTGATACCC
>JASFVM010000029.1:0-14956 GCA_050049835.1 Gammaproteobacteria bacterium | reverse complement strand
CATCTGAATCATGTCACTAATTGTGCGCGAACTTGGCTTGCAGCCGTATCGGCAAGTCTGGCAAGACATGCAGCGTTTTACTGATCAGCGTGCAGATTCCACGGCGGATGAGCTCTGGTTGCTGCAACATACCCCGGTGTTTACGCTCGGTAAGAATGGCAAGCCCGAGCATATACACGACGCCGCAGATATACCGGTCGTCAAGTCCGACCGTGGAGGCCAGGTGACCTATCACGGGCCCGGACAGATTGTCGTTTACACGTTGCTCGACCTGAAACGCATGAATATCGGTGTGCGCGAGCTGGTCACACGAATCGAGAACGGTGTCATCAACCTGCTTGAGGACTATGGCATCACTGCGGCTGCCCGCAAGGATGCGCCCGGCGTTTATGTCGGGAACAGCAAGATCGCAGCACTTGGGCTGCGGGTACGCAAAGGCTGCAGTTTTCACGGGCTGGCACTCAATGTTGATATGGACCTGGCGCCTTTTGCGCGCATTAATCCCTGCGGTTATCAGGGCCTGGAAGTAACGCAGCTGTCAGCTTTGACCGCTGTGTCCGACTTCAGCAAGGTTGAGCAGCGGCTGTTGTCTCATTTAAGGCAACAGTTCCTGTAGAATACGCCCCATGCCACAGAATCCAGACCAGAAACAGAACCGCAGACCCGGCAACCGGCCATATCGCGCAGAGCAGGGTGTCAAGCACAAGGGCGCTGAAAAAGTTGCACGTATACCGGTCAAGGTTGAGCAGCGTGCCGAACGCTTGCGCAAACCCTCATGGATACGCGCCAGGTCGCCATTCCATCCTAATGTGAAAAAACTTAAATCGGTATTGCGTGAACAGAATCTGCACACGGTCTGTGAAGAAGCGGCTTGCCCTAATCTGGGAGAATGCTTTGGTAAAGGTACGGCAACATTCATGATCATGGGTGATATCTGTACCCGGCGTTGCCCGTTTTGTGATGTCGGGCATGGTCGTCCCGAGCCGCTGGACAGTGACGAGCCAATCAAGCTTGCAGAAACCATCAACGCCATGGGGTTGAATTATGTTGTCATCACATCGGTGGACCGTGATGACCTGCGTGATGGTGGCGCAGCGCACTTCGTCGCCTGTATCGAGCAGGTACGCGTCAGAAACCCGTATATTGAAATCGAGATTCTGGTCCCGGATTTTCGCGGCCGCATGGATGTGGCACTCGAAATCATGCATAAGCAGCCGCCCGATGTATTTAATCACAACCTGGAAACGATCCCGCGCCTGTACAGGCAGTGCAGGCCCGGTTCTGACTACCAGTGGTCGCTGGACCTGTTAAACAGGTTCAAGCTGGCGCAGCCTGATGTTGCCACGAAATCTGGCTTGATGCTGGGCCTGGGCGAAGAGATCGATGAAGTGATGGATGTGATGCGCGACATGCGTGAGCACAGGGTGGAAATGCTGACGCTTGGCCAGTATCTGCAGCCAAGTAAGCATCACTTGCCTGTTGAGCGTTTCGTTACACCCGACGAGTTCGAGTCTTTATATCATGCGGGTATGGAAATGGGCTTCAGGCATGTGGCCAGCGGACCTATGGTCAGGTCTTCCTATCATGCGGATTTACAGGCGCACGGCGAGTTCTAGCGGCTCCTGATTTACCCTCAAGTCTGAAGCAAACCGGCACTATGAAATATTTTTTTAAATTTGTTCGCATGATTCTGCGGCCCGTCATTCTATTTATTGACCGGCTGACACGCCCGGCATGGCCTGAGCGCTCCCGGGCACAGCAGAAAGCAATCGATGAAAAAACATCGAATCTTGCTTTGTACCAGTTTCATGCCTGTCCATTCTGCATTATTACGCGTCGTACCATGCTAAGGCTGGGTCTGAACATCGAGCTGCGTGATGCGCAGAATGACCCGCAATGGGGGCAGGAACTGATTGAGCAGGGTGGCAAGCGCCAGGTTCCCTGCTTGCGTATCAACAGGGAAGACGGCAAGGTCGAGTGGCTGTACGAATCCAGTGAGATCAAGCGCTATCTTGAGCGTCAATACGGGGATACCACCTGACAGATTTCCATCCAGGTCATGAGGATCAAAGTGTCCGCTGGCAGCTATACCGAACGTGCCGGATAGTCCCGCATTGTCGAAAGCACAACAGAAAACCATAAGTTAATCATGGGCTTAAATGCGATGCCGCGGATAATGCGCTAGAATGGCGCTTCTGTCGTTCAAAAATTGTGGCCTCTCGCAGGCAACTGTCTGATTTTATTAATAAATATTGTATTCGCACGATACTATTTGCGTGCGGGTGTCTTCGTAGAAACACAAGCTGGAGTAATGCATGAGCAGTATCGCGCCATTAGCGGCGGCTAACCGCCGTATTGATGCACCTGCATTCAAGGTCTATACCCATCGACAGATGGGTAAAATCACGCAGCTTGACAAGCTGCCTCAATCACTGCGCTTCGAGATGCAGGTGGTCGCCAGCGTGTTGCCGTTTCGGGTGAACGATTATGTGCTGAACGAACTGATTGACTGGGACAATGTGCCCGACGATCCGATGTTCAGGCTGGTGTTCCCGCAACGGGATATGCTGCAGCCCGAGCAGTTCGAACGTATCGCTGACCTGATTACTGCCGATGTGCCCGCCTCTGAGTTCAGGCAGGCTGTTGACCATGTGCGGGCGAGCATGAATCCGCATCCGGCAGGACAGATGGAGCTTAACGTACCTGAGATGGACGGCGACAGGCTGGCTGGTATGCAGCATAAATACGACGAAACGGTGCTTTTCTTTCCGGGCCAGGGCCAGGTCTGTCACTCGTACTGTACGTTTTGTTTTCGCTGGGCGCAATTCGTCGGCGACAAGGAGCTTCGGTTTGCTGCAAAAGAATCAGAGCAGTTGCTGGCCTATCTGCAACAGCACAAGGAAGTCAGTGACCTGTTGCTTACCGGTGGTGATCCGATGGTGATGAAGGCATCGAATCTGAAGCCGTATCTTGAGGGCTTGCTGTCGCCCGAGCTGGACCATGTACAAACATTACGTATCGGTACCAAATCGCTGACTTTCTGGCCGCACCGCTTCATCTCCGATCCTGATGCATCACAATTGCTCAAACAGTTTGAGGCCCTGGTCAACGCAGGCAAGCATGTGGCGGTGATGGCTCACTACAATCACTGGCGTGAACTCGATACGGCTGCGGCACAGGAAGCCGTCAGGCTGGTACGCAGTACCGGTGCCGAGATACGCAGCCAGGGCCCGTTACTGGCAAACATCAATGACGATGCTGATGTCTGGTCAAACCTGTGGCGTGAACAGGCAAAGCTGGGCATTATTCCGTACTACATGTTCGTCGAGCGTGACACCGGTGCACAGCATTATTTTGCAGTACCACTGGCGCGTGCCTGGCACATTTACCGTGATGCCATGCTGAAAGTATCGGGTCTTGGTCGTACCGCGCGCGGTCCTTCGATGAGTGCCGGGCCGGGCAAGGTGGAAGTACAGGGCGTCACCGAGGTGCAGGGCGAGAAGGTCTTCGTACTGCGCTTTATCCAGGGACGCAACAAGGATTGGGTGCAGCGCCCGTTCTTTGCAAAATATGATGAAAATGCGACCTGGCTGGATCAACTCAAGCCTGCTTTCGGAGAAGGCAGGTTCTTCTTCGAGGACGAATACCGGGCGATGCTTGATTGCTGACGGCGTGTGGTGATTCAGGCCATGATGATCTGCGCACCTGAAAGCGAGTTGAATCGTGTCGCTGTTGCATAGGTATATGCACCCATCATGTGACCGATAATCAGGTCGTCTTCCTGTAATTCAGGCAACAGAATATCTTCTGCAATAACATCGATGCTGTCGCATGTAGGCCCTGCCAGGATACAGGGCTCCCGCTGCGGCGAGTCATTCAGAATCTGCAGCGGATAAGTGGCATGGTCAAACAGCTGACCGCTGTATGAGCCATAGACGCCATCATCGAGGTAATACCACTGGTAATCACCGCGACGTGCCTTGCCGGCCACAGAAGCGATGCCGGTTACCGCCGGTGCGACCAGGAACCGACCCGGTTCGGTAATCACTTCAATGTGATCAGGCAGGTCCGACGCCAGTGCGTCGCGAACGGGTTTGAAATAAGCATCATAATCAATACCGGTGCATGCATAATCTACCGGAAAGCCGCCGCCGATGTCGAGTACGTTCAGCGGCCGTCCGCTGAGCTTTTCGATATCACCGATTAGCCCGGCGCAGCGATTGATTGCGCTGACATGGGTGTCCGGGTTCAGGCTTTGCGAGCCGACATGAAAAGACAGACCGCGAATGTTGATGCCCATGGCGGCAGCCTGCTCCACAATGTCCAGTACGTGTTCAGGTGCGCAGCCAAACTTGCGTGACAGATCAATTTTCGCTGACTCACTGCGGAAACTGACACGTAACAACACACCGATGCGTTGCCTGTAAGGCAGCAACTTGTGCATCTCCTCGATATTGTCGATCACAAAGGTTGTCGAACCGCCGCGCAGCGCCGCCCTGATTTCGTTGTCCTTCTTGATCGGGTGTGTGTGAATAGTACGTCTGCCGCTGATGTTCAGCTTTTGCAACATCTCGATTTCACCCGCAGAGGCAACATCAAAATTGGCGCCTGCATCAGCCAGAATTTTTAATATGTTCTCGTAGGGGAATGCCTTGATCGCATAATAGTGAGAAACGCCCGGCAGCTGTTTGCGCAGCAACTCCAGTTGTTGCAGCAGTCTCTCCCTGTATACCACCAGCAGCGGCGATCCATGTCGTTTAACCAGTTCGTGATAATGCTGTTGTTCTTCCGCACTGGCGCCGTACTGGATGAAGCGCTCGTTCAAGCTTTCGTCTCGGCCAGTGCGTCGACGATGTATTTTGGCAGGGCAAACGATGCCTTGTGTATCTCCGGTGTGTAATAACGTGTGCTGATACCGGAATCATCGTAACGCTGCTGCAGTGTTGCAATAGTAATGTCGCGTAATGCAGGCTGATTGCTGCCCCAGGCAAATGTCATGATACCGCCGTAATAGGTGGGTACTGCAGCACTGTAAAAAGTCGCATCGGAGAAATGCCGGGACAGGCGGCTCGATGTGGTTTTGACTTCATCAAGCTGGAAAAAAGCCACGCCGTTCTGGGTGACGACGATGCCGCCGGGATTCAGAATACGTTTGCATTGTGCATAGAAATCGTTGGTGAACAGGATTTCACCGGGGCCGATCGGGTCAGTACTGTCACATATAATGACATCAAAGGTTTGTTCGGTGTCGCGCACAAAATCCATACCGTCAGCAATAACGATGCTGGCACGCGGGTCATCGAAGGCGCCCTGGGAGTGGTTGGGCAGGTATTCCTTTGCCATTTCAATCACGGCATTGTCGATTTCCACCATAGTGACCTGCTCAACGGTTTGATGCTTGACTACTTCACGCAGCATGCCGCCATCGCCGCCGCCAGCAATCAGCACCTGTTTTGCATTACCGTGAGCCAGCAGGGGAACATGGGCCATCATCTCGTGATAAACGAACTCGTCTTTTTCGGTGGTCTGGACAACACCGTCAAGAACCATAACGCGGCCGAGGGCTGCATTATGGAAGATCATCAGGTGCTGATGTTCTGTCCTGTTTTCGAAATAGACCTTGTCGATGCGAAAGGATTGCCCAAACGCATCATAAAGGGTTTCAGTGAATAATTTCATAACTGGTCGTTAATACCACGCAGCTGTTCCGAGATATTGATCCTGCCCGGGTTGAAGGCTTTCTTCAACACCGGGATAGCCAGTTCCGGTCTGGCATCGCCACACATGAAGATATCAAAAGCTGCGAAGTTGCGTTCCGGCCAGGTGTGGACACTGATGTGTGATTCGGCAAGCACGGCAACACCGGAGATACCATAACCGGGCGTGAAATGATGCAGGTGAATGTGCAGCAGGGTTGCGCCGCAGATGTCGATGGCTTCACGCATCGCGGCTTCCATCAATTCCAGGTCGTCGAGACCTTCGGCTTGCCATAAATCAAGAACAAGGTGGGTGCCGGCAAATTCGATGCCGTTACGACGGATAAAATGGTCTTTCGATTCGTCACCAGCCGAGAAACCGGTGGCAATCGGCGTGGTGGCGGATTTACCTGTGATAGGAATAACACTATCCTGCGCCTGAGAAGCAAGTGGCTTCATTCAAGTCCTCCTGAAACAACGTCAGAAAAATGGGTCCCGGCGCCGTTAAAGGATGACGCTCGGTTAGCGGTTTAACATAAATCCTCGAGAGGTATTAACAGAGGGTGCGAATTATAGGAATAACCGTGATAAATGCAAGATATTGCACGAATTATTTTATGCCTTGATACCAAGGCGCAGCAGCGCGGCAACACTGACAGCATCAGTTATTTCGCCATTGATCACGAGCTGGATAGCGTCATGCAATGGCAGTTTCATCAACTGCAGATCTTCGGTTTCCTCGAATTCTGTTTCACCCTCGGACAGGCCGGTAGCAATGTAGACAATGCCGTGTTCGTCGGTGACTGAATTTGATGTATGCAAATGCATCAGTATCTGCCAGTTGGTGGCGCTCAGGCCGGTCTCTTCCTTGAGTTCGCGTCTGGCCGATTCCAGCGGGTCAATATGCAAGGGCCCGCCGCCCATGGGTATCTCCCAGGAATAACAATCAGGCACGTAGCGGTATTGTCCCACCAGCCAGGTGTTGTTTTGTTCATCCAGCGGCACGATACCAATAGCAATATTCTTGAACAGGATTTTTCCATAGTGCGAGAGGCCGCCACCTGGATTGATGACATCATCTTCCTCAAGACAAAACCACGGATTTTCGTAAATCCGCCTGTTACTTTTTCGCTGCCACCGATTGGGGTGTGTTTTCAGCCTGGGTGCTTGCGGTTTCATATGGGCTTTACCTCAATAATCTGCGCCTGATGTTGCTGCTTCTTTTGGTTCTCGCCGGAGGGCAGGGTTCGACCTGGAACCGGCCATTTCCGCCTGTTTCCGCCTGGCTCGTTTCCGGCGGTTCGATTGCATACAGGTGGATGCCGATGTTGTTGATGGCAAGGGCAATATCGTAATCGGTCTGCAGCTTCATCCAGTAGGCCGGTTCGTTATTGAAATACCGTCCGAGGCGCACTGCGGTATCCGCGGTTATCGCGCGTTTGCCGAGCACGATTTCGTTGATACGCCTTGGCGGCACCTCGATGACGCGGGCGAGCCTGTTCTGGCTCAGGTTTCTGGGCTGCAGGAACTGCTCGTACAGGATTTTGCCGGGATGATGCCATGCCATTTGAAAACTATAATGTAACACGTTATATAACGCAATACGTTACATTCAAGAGGCGAGGAAACATGCACTAAAACTCTCTTCTGATCAGTCCACAGTTGCACGCAGATACACATGGATGTTTTTATGGTCTGCAAATGAACGCGAATATACGCCAATAATCTTTATGTCATTCCTGCGAATGCAGGAGTCCAGTGTCTTTGGTCGACGGCAACCAAGAATTGTGGTCCGTGAAAAACGCAAAGGACGCAAAAAGCGCCAACCCTTTAGTTGTGTTTTTCGCGGACTAATACCACCACTCATTAAATTTTTTGTATTGAAACTCGATCCAGGTTTCTCCTATAATGAGAACATTATGAGAACAAATGATCTGACTGATGGCCAGCGCAAGGTGCTGGATTTTATCCAGCGCTATATTGCGACTCATACCGTGTCGCCCAAGTTGCAGGAAATTGCCGAGGGTATTGGCATTTCCTCGCGCGGTGTTGCACACCGTTACGTCCAGGCGCTGGCCGACGCCGGCTATGTTGCAACAGGTAGTGGCAAACACCGCGGTATTCACCTGCTGAGATCGAACCCCTATCGTCCGGAGTCGACGTTGCCGTTGCTGGGTAAAATTGCGGCCGGCAAGCCCATCGAGACTATCCCGGGCCGGGATGAAATCGACCTTACCGAGTTCTTCGGTCACAACAATTTCGCCATCCAGGTAAAAGGTGACTCGATGATTGATGCCGGTATCCTCGATGGCGATACTGTGATCATCGAGTTTCGCGAAACCGCCAATGATGGCGATATTGTCGTCGCCCTGATTGATGAGTCCGAAACCACGCTGAAACGTTTCAAGCGCAGCCAGCGGGGCAAGTACATCAAACTGATCCCGGAAAACAGCGAGATGGAACCGATGGTGTATGAAGCAGAGCGGGTACGCATACAGGGTGTGCTGATCGGGCAGTTGAGGAAGTATTGAAACATTTTTTGTCCACGGATGAGCGCAGATAAACATGGATGTTTTTATGGTCCGCAAATGAACGCGAATAAACGCCAATAATGTTTATGTCACTCCTGCGAATGCAGGAGTCCAGCGCCCTGGGTGGACCGCAACAGAGAATAGTAGTCCGCGAAAAACGCAAAGAACGCGAGCAAAAATAACATAACTGAAGGTTTGGAACTTTTTGTTCCCTTTGCATTTTTTGTGGACAAGCAACATATTTAACATCCGTGTTTATCTGCGCTCATTTGTGGACCGTAAAATAAACCTTCGCTTCCTGTGCAGGGGGAGGGGGTTTGCTGGAAGTGAGTGTTAACGTATGTCTACAGGTTGTTCCTCGTCCCTCGAGCCTCGTCCCGCGCCCCTGTTCTGTCCGGTGTATTGGTCGCGTGCGATAGCGTTGATTGATATGAATGCATTTTTTGCATCGGTCGATCAGCGTGATTTTCCGTCACTGCTGGGACAGCCGGTGGCAATTACCAATGGCTTGCGTGGCAGCTGTGTGATTACCAGTTCTTATGAAGCGCGTGCCAGGGGCGTGCGTACCGGCATGCGTTTGCAGGAAGCGCGCAGGTTATGTCCTGACCTGGTGCAGCGTCCGGCGCGGCCGCAAGTATATGCCCGGGTTTCCACCAACATCATGCAGGCGCTGCATGATGTCTGTCCTGATATCGAAGTGTTTTCTGTCGATGAGGCCTTTATCGATATGACACCGTGCCAGCGTCTGTATGGTTCGCCGGTATATATCGGACGGCTGTTGAAGCAGGCGGTGTACCGTGCTTCCGGTTTATTGTGTTCAATTGGTATCAGCGGCGACAAGACCACGGCAAAGTTTGCAGCCAAGCTCAACAAGCCCAACGGTTTTACCGTGATACCACCATGGGAAGCGAAAGAGCGCCTGCGTGATGTGCCGGTTACCGAGTTGTGTGGCATAGCAGAAGGTATCGGGCGTTTTCTCGCCGATTTTGGTGTGAAGCGTTGTGGCGATATGGAAAAACTGCCGATCAGTATTCTCGCGCGGCGCTTCGGTAACCCCGGTCGCCGGATCTGGTACATGTGCCAGGGCGCAGATCCTGACCCCCTGCATCCGGATGTGGCTGCACCCAGGTCCATTGGTCATGGCAAGGTGATGCCGCCCGGTACGCGCTCGCAAGATGTCGTACTGACTTACCTGCAGCACATGTGCAGCAAGGTGGGTGCGCGCTTACGCCGGCATGAGCTTGAAGCGCGCACATTCTGGGTTGGACTGCGCCTGCAGTATGGATGGATTGGCGACAAGGTGAGGTTGCCGGTTTTCAGTAATGATCATCGCAGGATATACACATACTGCAGGCAAACACTCGAACTGGCCTGGCAAGGTGAAGGTGTGCGTCAGATACAGGTTACTGCACTTGACCCGCAACCGGAATCGACACAACTCGATATGTTCGCCGATGATCCGGAAAAACAGTTACAGGAGAAGATGCTGCATAAGGCTATGGACAGTATTAACCAGCGTTACGGTGAATTCACATTGTCGCCGGCGCGTTTGCTGCAGCGATCAGATATGCCCAACGTTATTGCGCCGGCATGGAAGCCGGATGGTCATCGGCAAACAATATAAGTATAGTTGAGTGCAGCATCTGCTTGTTAACTAACAACAGTCATTAAACGCCAGCAAAAACGGCTCCCGCAGGAGCCGTTCCCGGTTATCTTTGATGAATTATGCTTTCTTTCTTCCGGTAATAAAGATCAGGCCGATAAGGCCGGAACCGAAGAGCCAGACTGCAGAGGGAACAGGCACTGCTGTGCCTCCAAACATTGCGTCAGGGACGTAGCTCGTAATCCAGTCTTTGTAGTAAGCAGTGGATGTTCCGACAGTCCAGTATCCATCTGTCCAGTCTGGCGTTTCGGGCGGGTTAAGCAGGTCGCTCTCGTCAAAAATAAACGAGTTGATGCCGGCTACAACTTCACCTGCGCCATAATCGAGCCACATGGCGCCACCGCTGTCACCCGGTGCGCCGCCCGTGGTGCTGTAGGTACACAGCAACATCGCGAGAGAGCAGTCGACAGGAAAGCCGGGATCAAAGGATGGCGCCATTGGGCCGACGGGGTCTGTAGCTGCAGCGCCATAACGACGTAGTAATGGTTCATTCAGATCAACGGTACCATCAATAGAGGTCAGGCCGTAACCTGTAATTGTTGCAGTCGCTGGCAGGCTGCTGCTGAGGTCGATATTCGATAAAGTGGCAAAGGAAGCGTCGACAATACCGGGGACCGGGTTAATCGGGTCCCACGCCGATAACTGTATCAACGCCAGGTCATCATGAAACTCACCTGACACGTAGTCTGGATGGGTAATGACCTGATCAAAATAGAAGTAGACGCCTTCCGTGCCTGCAAAGGAGTCGCCCATCACCATGAGAGCGGGTGCGGACTCTGCCACGTGAGCGGCGGTCAAAACCCAGTGTGGATCGAGGGCGACGACACTGCCGAGTCCACCAGCGGTGGTAAGGGTGTAACCCACAGACGAGTATTTATTGTTCTCATCAACCGACCCCAGCACGATAGCGTATACACTGGGAGTGAATGCCATGTAAAGTAAAATGCAACGGATAACTGCTTTCATCGTATTATCTCGCTAAGTAGTCAATGCTGATCTTGACAGGCGCTGATCTTCAAACCATGTGCAATCAAGTATGGAGTAAATAAAAGCGGCTACTGTCTAGCAGGTATTTTTGGGTAGTTCAGGCGAGGCGTTGTATTTTGGATCAGAGCTAGAGGTTATCCTGGTATGATTTGAGAATTTGTATATCCAGCGCCTCCCTGTTATATAGGATGATGAATGCCTGAAGTCAATTGAATCGTTAGTTAGTTGGCTTCAAGGCTTTTCAGAGATATAAGGTGATATTCTGACCTCCTGATCTGGTTATTCAGTGAACGTCAAACATGATTCTGCCAACTTTTACCCCGAACTTCCGGGAGCGGCCAGAAGGAGACGGTCATATTGAGTGGAAAGAAGCGTGAACAACACAGTGGCGAATCTGTTTTTTTTGTGGCCCATTCACCACGGGCGATTGACAATGATGCCTGATTAAAGGAGCAGACGTTCCTCATGCAATTCATAGTTACTATAAAGAACATAAAAAGAGCACGGCAGCTTTTTTTAGTATATGAAGAAAAAAGCAATCTTAAATATTAAAAGTTAATAGAATATTGATAATCTTAGAAACGCCAGATCAGCGGGACAACTAAAATTGTTGTAAGACCTACCAATAGTGTCAGTGGAATGCCGATGCGCAGATAGTCAGGAAAACGATACCCACCTATGCCATACACCATCAGGTTCGTTTGGTAACCAATCGGTGTGGCAAAACTCGTCGATGCCGCCACCATCAGGGTAAGCACAAATGGCATAAGACTTACGCCCAGGTTATTAGCTGTAGTCAGTGCGATTGGGAACATGATAACGGCAGCAGCATTATTAGTTGCCACTGAAGACAGTAATGCAGTAGCGACAAACATAAACGCCAGTGAAATGCCCGCATTGCCTCCGGCAAGTTCGATCAACGAAATCGCGATGTTTTCTGCGGCTCCTGAATTCTGTAGCGCGGTACCAAGTCCGAAGGACGCAGCAATGACGATAAGAATCTGCCAGTCAACACTGCGCCTGGCCTCACGTCCACTTGTACAGCGAGTAATGATCATCAAACCTGCTGCCAGTAGCGATGCTTTAAGCATACTCAGCCAGCCGGTAGTGACCAGAAGTACCATCAGTGCCAATATTGACATGGCAAGCACGGCTTTCTGGTACTGTGGCGGGCTGCCGCCATCGATCTCACTGACCAGAAAAAAATCACGCGAATTACGCTGCTGCTCGACAAACGAGTGATGTGATTCCAATAATAGGGTATCACCAGGTCGCAGAACTATTTCACCGATCTTTTGCTGCACGCGTCGACCATTGCGGGCAACAGCGATAATTACCGCATTATAGAAATTTCGAAACCGTCCTTCGCAAACACTTTTTCCTACCAGAGGGCAGCTATCAGAAACAACTGCTTCGACCAAAACCCGATCCTGGCGTGGTGAGTCCAGCTTGTATATCTGGTTTGATGCTGGTTTCATGCCCTTTATTTTTTGCAGATCAACCACCGATTCGACTACACCCGCAAATACCAGCCGGTCGTCATCACGCAACACTTCGTAAGAAGATACCGCTGGCATGATCTGTCCCTTGCGGTCAATTTCGATCAGGAACAATCCTGGTAACTGGCGCAGGCCGGCATCTTCGATGGACCTGCCGCTGAGCACACTGCCTTTTTCTACGAGCATCTCGACTGTGTATTCGCGGGCGTCGTCGTACCGGCTGATAGCAGGTACCCGTTCAGGGAGCAGCCATTTACTGGATAATAAGATAAATACAAATACAATCAACGTCACTGGAATGCCGACCCATGCGATCTCGAGCATAGCCAGTCCTGCAGAATTCGTTTCCTTGATCAACAGGCCGTTAATCACCAGATTGGTACTGGTACCAATCAGCGTACAGGTGCCGCCGGCAATACTGGCATAACTCAATGGGATCATCAGTTTCGAGACCGAAAGGCGATTACGCATGGCCCAGTCATTGATTGCCGGGATGAACATCGCAACCACCGGCGTGTTATTGAGAAACGCACTCATCGCAGCCACTGGAGCCATCAAGCGAATCTGAGCATGCTGAAGCGATCGTGGACGCCCCAAAACTGAGTGTACAATCCAGCCTATCCCTCCTGTTTCACGCAAGCCGGCCACGACAATATAGAGCACACCTACTGTTACCATACCTTCGTTTGCCAGACCCGACAGCGCCTGTTCTGGCGAGAGCACGCCGGCCAGTAGCAATAACGTTACCCCTCCGACCAAAACGATATCTGGCGAATACCGGGTCAGTGCCAACGTGCTGAAACACAGGGTGGTAACAGCAATAGAATACCAGCCTTCCCAGCCCATATTGTTAACCTTTATTTTTTATGTATATATTACCTAGAATAGAATAAGCAGAAGTAAATACACCAAGGCAGTCGAATATAATTTCATCAGATTTTAGTGTTCGCTTTGTGTAGCGGAAATTCAGCTATTTACTTAACGAGGCGATAATCGATTCAAGTTCTGGAACTTCCTCGATCAGCAATTGAATATCAGCAAGTCCCTCTTCGACACCAAGGACGTTGGTACCGTCAGTATTGCATACGATGACTGCGACAGGCTTAAGGGCGCCGTACAGCCAATAGCCGGACTCCGATATGTTATGCCTGTATTCCAGCGACTCTATCGCTATCAGCGCCAATCTCGAATCGTTAAGTATTGGTTTCGCGCGGAAACGGGTCATGGTTAACGTATCCGCTTAAGTCCCTGCCAGAACGATGGTGAAAGCAGTAGTCCGAACGTGAAATAGATCATTTGCAGCGGAACGACGCGAATGACTCCACTGCTGTCGAGTTCGAACACCGCATCACTGAATTCCGGTGCTATTTCGATGGAAGTATCCTGTATCACGGTGAGCATGCCTGCTACCGGCCCGACAAAGGCCCAAAGTCGTCCGGTATCGGCCGGGTCGCCCAGTCCGATCCGAACACGAAGACTCAGGTTCTGCTTGTGGATTATGCACCAAATATCACGTACGAACCGGAATACGCGTTGACGAAAGGCTTTATGCTGAATGGCGGTCAAGGGGTTCGACTTATTAGCGGATGGTTTTCTAGTGCGTTTATTTCGGCTACCTGTTTGTTGCTTTAAGGTCGGCGGCTTTGACCGCGCCAGCGGTAGCTGTACCCGAACAAGACCGAACAGCCAGCGCAGCTGGACATTGCCATGCAAAGACCGTCTCCAACTCACCCAATAGGACAGGCTAACGGGTATCGCGAGCAAAGCAATGAGAACCAATAGAAATGTCGTTATCGCTATTCCGATCAGCATGAAACTGAATACGGTCAATCGGGAGCGGTGCTGCCTTTTTTGGTTGCGGCCTTACCGATGCTCTCAGCGACCTTTTCCAGCACCGATGCCGTGCCGGATTTGATCGGCTCGACACGGACGCCGTCCTCGTTGATGATGATCAGGGCCACCGGTTTCACGCCGCCACCACCACCAGTACCGCCGCCCTGGCCACTACCTTTGCTCGGCTCTGTGCCTTTGCCACTGCCGACGCCAAATCCAAATCCGGCGCTAATGAGCGGAATCAGCGTGTTACCTTCGACCGTGATGGGTTCACCGACAACAGTCTTGGTATTGAGCATGCGCTCGATTTCAGCAACCGCCTTGTCGAAAAGCTTCTCAACGTCTTCCATTATACCCTCCCGGATAGAATTGCCATCAAGACTAACTGATCTTTTGTGCTAGCTTAACCCTGTATGGTGACGATTGCGAGCACGAGCCGTAAGCAGGAAGTATCACCGGATTCGGCGAATGTCATTTTTGGAGCCGCAAACCGAGTGTTAGCGCCGCTATCTGACCGTCAGTTATCGGCCAGAAGCATAGGTAATCGGGCTGACGGTTACCGTCAAGCTCTCAGTAAACTCGTCGTTGACGGACAAGCTGGGAGGTTGAATCATGAAGTTTACACGGCATTAAATGTTTTACTACGATCTGTTTCTATCTGCATTGTTGATGATGAGGGCATTATTTAGTTTGAAGGCAAGACTGACTCAGACGTTGGAGCGATTGTTGCTTGCCTGAAACAGTTTG
>JASFVM010000237.1:0-4697 GCA_050049835.1 Gammaproteobacteria bacterium | reverse complement strand
TGTGGATTGAAATGGCCGAACTGGTGACCGGAGTACGCCATTGCCAGCGGTGCTGCACCCTCCGGGACATCGTTACCGGAATACAGCGCTGCACTGGCCGACCCCAGTGAAGAACCGGCAAGTCCCAGTTCATCACACAATGCCTGGTTGAATATAAACAGCTCAGGCTTGCGTACAGGAACGGGCCTGATTGCCTGGTAAAAGTCGCCTCCGAGGTCAACGTAAGTATTTTTGAAAGGATTCAGCTTCAACGCAATAAAGTATGTGACGGGGAACGCTCAAATTATGCCCACTGTGCGGATACAGACCAACCCACTAAACGTGAGGAATACCGGCGTAAAACATGGATCGCAGTGATAGACTGTCAGTCTGTCTGCATCCTTTGATCAATACACATGACTCGCAACAGTATCGGCAAGCGCATACAATACTCGACTGCTAACCAACAGGAAATCCGGATCCATGCGCATGTTTTTCACGGCGGCCAGCCTCAACAACTGTCAAACCCGACAGCAACATAAACTGCTGTCCGTTGCCATTGTGGTATACCTGGTCATCGCCTTAATGCCGGGTTCTGTCGGCACGGCTTTCGCCGCTGCTGATCGTTCACCGCTTGTCATCGTCAGTACCGCGCAAAGCGACACGGTAATCAAGCAGGTGCCGCTGTCGGGTACCATCACTTCGGCACGTAGCGCCCAACTGTCGAGTGAGATCAGCGGGCTGGTGGAAAAGGTCAATGTCGAAGTCGGTGACAGCGTTCAAACCGGCGCAGTACTGATCGAACTTGATCGCGAGATCGAACAATTCACGCTGGAAGCGCTGCGCGCCGCGACTGCGCAGTCGCAGGCCGAACTGGTTGACGCAAAACGCCGTTACCAGGATGCAAAGCGCTTGCGACAGCAGAAAAGCATTTCCGAAAATGAGCTGCGTCTGCTGGCAGCGGAAGTCGAGGTCGATGCCGCGACACTCAAGCAGAAACAGGCCGAGGAACGCCGCCAGCAGGCACGCGTTGATCGCCATACCCTGCGCGCACCCTTCAGTGGCGTGATCAGCGACCGCCGGACCGAGACGGGTGAATGGATCGAACCCGGCAACCCGGTAATGACACTGGTTGCTGTCGACGACCTGCGCATCGAGATGCGTGTTCCCCAGGAATTCTACAACCGTATTGATCGCAACAGCAGCATCAGTGTGACACTGGATGCCCTGCCAGAACGTGAATTCGAAGGCACTATCGATGCGATTGTACCCGTCAGTGATGCCAGTTCGCGAACCTTTCTTATCCATGTCACGGTCGATGCCGGTGAGGGCATTCTTACTCCCGGTATGTCGGCACACGGCCAGTTGCGTCTGTCTACCGGCCGTCAGGGCGTGGTGGTCTCACGTGATGCGATCCTGCGCTATCCTGACGGCCGCATCACCGTATGGGTAATCAATCCGGACAGCGAGCCACCGACCGTTGCCGAAAAACGTGTCAGCACCGGCCACAGTTTCGATGGCCTGATTACCATTCGGGAAGGCCTCAAGGCCGGTGAGGTTATCGTCGTGCGCGGCAACGAATCATTGCAGGAAGGTCAGCAGGTTCGCGTCCAGCGCCGGCAATAAAAGCAGACGATCACATGTTTGAAGCAATAGTAAAACGCGGTACCCTGATGGCGGTGATCATCCTGATTATCAGTGTGATCGGCGTGATGGCAGCATTGCGCATTCCGGTGCAGATGATTCCTGATCTGGAAGTACGTACGATTACCGTACGCACCTCCTGGCCAGGTGCGACACCGCAGGACATCGAAAAGGAAATCGTCATCGAGCAGGAAGAATATCTGCGCAGTATTCCCGGACTGCAACGCATTAACTCCTCGTCGTCGTTCGGACGCGCATCGATCGAACTCGAGTTTCCTTTTGGCATTGACCTTAACGAAACCCTGATCAAGGTTAACAATGCGCTGTCACAGGTGCCATCCTATCCAATCAATGTGAACGAGCCACGCATCAATGCCACCTCGTTTTCGGCCAACTCCTTCATGTACTTCCGTGTGGCACCCCTGTCGGGCAACCCGCGCCAGCTCGATATGGTGCTGATGCAGGATTTCATCGACGATCATGTGCGCAGCCGTATGGAGACCGTACCCGGTGTTTCGCTGGTGAACGTATACGGCGGCGCCGAACGCCAGGTCCAGGTGCTGCTCGATCCGGAGCGCCTGTCCGAACGTGACATCAGTATCGAGGAAGTGCGCCGGGCGATCACCGAACGCAATCGCGATATCTCGGGTGGTGAAATCGAGACCGGCAAGCGCCGCTACCTGTTGCGTACCGTCGGTCGCTTCCGTGACCTGCAGGAACTGCGTGACCTGATTCTGGTAAGACGGGGCGACTCGCTGATTCGTCTCGGTGAGGTCGCCGAGGTCAAACTCGACCACTACGAGCTGAGCCGCATCTCATACTCCGACGGTGATCCGGTTATCGGCCTTTCGGTGCGGCGCCAGGCGGGCTCCAATGTCATCGATATCAAGGACAAGCTGATGGTTGAGATGGAACGCATCAATGAGGAGGTGCTAAACCCTGCCGGCATGTACATGCGCCTGATTGCTGACGACGTCGCTTACGTCCAGGCCTCGGTGCAGAATGTGTGGACGAACCTGACACTCGGTGCACTCCTCGCCAGCCTGGTCATGTTCCTGTTCCTGCGCTCCGCCAGGGCGACGCTGGTCGGGGTGATGGGCATACCCATCTGTACCATCGCCGGGTTCATCGGGCTGTTGATCGCCGATCGCACCATCAACGTGATCTCGCTGGCCGGTATAGCATTCGCGATCGGTATGACACTGGATAACGGCATCGTGGTACTCGAGAGTATCGAACATCAGCGCCGCAAGGGCCTGGATCGGCTGCGCGCTGCCGTGGTTGGCGTGCAACTGGTATGGCCTGCGGTGCTTGCATCCACGCTGACCACAGTGCTGGTGTTCGTACCCATCCTGTTTATCCAGGAGGAAGCCGGACAGCTCTATTCGGACATTGCGATTGCGATTTCTGCCTCGATCCTGGCTTCGATGCTGGTCGCGATCGCCGTTATTCCCACAGCCACCGCGCGACTGGAATTTTCCACCGACAATCTGCATGCCGATGGCCAGACCCACGACCTGCACCGGCGTGTGGTCGAGCGTATCGGCTGGTTGATTGCACTGCCGCAGCGGCGCATCGCCGTCATCAGTCTCGTTGTCCTGCTCAGTCTTGGCATTTTTGTACTGTTGACGCCGCCGGCTGAGTACCTGCCCGAAGGCGAGGAGCCCAAGACATTTGCTTCACTGACCTCGCCGCCCGGTTACAACATCGATACCATGGCGAAGATCGGCAACGAGTTGCAGGAATATTTTCTGCCGTTCACGCAACATGAGCCGGATTTGTTCGATAACGGCGAGACCGATGTGCCGGCACTGAAGTACCTCAACTTGAGTATCGAGGCACGACGCATTCGCATCATCTCGCAGCCAAAAGACCCGGCGCACATCAAGCCGCTGATGCAGGCCTTGCAGGATAAATACCACGAGTATCCCGGCATGCGCGGCTTCGTTACCCGCGGCTCAATTATCACCAGCAACTCGGGCGGTACGCGCAGTGTCAACCTGGACATTTCCGGGCCCAACCTGTCGGACATCTATGATGCAGCGCTGACCGCCTATCGGCGCGCCGAGGAAGTATTTGACTCGCCACGTCTGCGGGCCAACCCGTCAACGCTGTCACTTTCGCAGCCGCTGATCGAAGTGAAACCCAAATGGGAACGTGCCAGTGAAGTCGATATGACCACACAGGATTTCGGCTACACCATCGCCGCGCTCACCGATGGTGCTTTCGTTGACGAGTTCTACCTCAACGACGACAAGATCGATATCTACCTGTACAGCAAGGCCGGCCGTGATGCTACGCTTGACAGTCTGAACCAGATTTCGGTTTATACGCCGATCGGTGCGGTAGTGCCGTTGTCCTCCATTGCGCGCATCGAGGAAACCGTGGACACAAATATCATTCGCCGCCTCAACAGCCAGCGCACCGTTACACTCAACATCATTCCACCCGACAAGGTCGCGCTCGAGACCGGCGTCGAAATCGTCAAGCGTGATGTCGTCGATTACCTGCGTGAAACCGGCGCGGTGCCCAGCACCATCAATATGACGATCTCCGGTGCCAGTGATCAGTTGCAGGCTACCCGCGAAGCACTTTCAGCAAACTACCTCGTCGCCATCGTAATAATCTACCTGCTGCTGGTTGCGATCTTTACCCATTGGGGCTATCCGCTATTGATAATGACCACGATCCCGCTCGGCGTTGCCGGCGGCATCCTCGGCCTGTGGTTGTTCAACCTGGCAGGTGACGCGCTGCCATTGATCGGCATGAACGCACTGCACCTGTCCTTCGACATGATCGCGATGCTTGGCTTCCTGATCCTGATGGGCACGGTCGTCAACAATCCGATCCTGATTGTGCACCAGGCGATGACCAATGTGAGAACACGGGGTATGGATGCAATGACTGCTGTACGCGAAGCAGTAGAAGCACGTCTGCGACCGATCGCAATGTCGACCCTGACCACCGTTTTCGGACTGGCGCCGCTGGTATTGCTCGCCGGCGAAGGTACCGAGCTCTATCGCGGGGTCGGCGTCATCGTGATGTTCGGCCTGCTCGGTACCGCTGTTGTCAGC
>JASFVM010000236.1:0-4698 GCA_050049835.1 Gammaproteobacteria bacterium | reverse complement strand
AAGCGATCGTGCAGACGGCTGCCCCATTCGATCAGCGCAGGGTGCGACTCCTGCCTGGCCAGCATCACTGCCAGCGCGCGCAGCATTGCGGCGATGGCTGCCGCTGATTCTGCATCCATCGCCATGCGAAAGGCGCGGAACTCGACCAGGCCGAGGCAGCCGCGGCCAGGCAGATACGGATTCCACAGCTTTTCGATGTTGATCTCGCTGCGATGCGCGTTGCCCGAGGTGTCGACCAGGAACGGGCTCAGGCTGCGCCAGATGAATTCCGGCGTGGGCGCGGCCGTGGCAGCCAGATGCTGCAATGCGACCTGCAGTTCGCTGAAGGATTCGAGCACATTTTCATCGGTCCGCGGTGACTGGCTGTAGCTGCCGACATACACCGGCGCGAACCAGTACGATAACGACGGGTGATGATTCAGATACACGGTCAGGCGTGAGAGCAATTGCGGTGCGACGAAAAAGGGGCTGTGTTCAACATCGGGACCACCGAGCGTGAATTGTCCGCCGCCACCGCTTTCCGCGATGTCGCCATTGTAGTTCAGGCGGTAGGGCGCGAGACCGCTAGCCTGAACCACATCGAACAGCTCGCGGCTCATGTCAAGGAACTCACTGATACTGGCAGCGGGTGCTTCATTGATCTCGAGCACCGCCGGGTCGGGCGTCAGTGTCATCCATGCGACGCTCGCATCCACCGGCGGCGGGAAACCTCGCCATACCAGGCTGGTGAGTCCGGCTGCGGTCGCGGCAGTAGCGACACGCTGCACAAAGTCCGCGAACAGTTCGACATCAGCGAAGCCGGGCAGCTCGATGCAGGGCTGCAGGCTGTTTTCAGGACCGCTTGTTGCACAGCCGACAGCAACCAGGTAAAGGCCGTCGGCTGCCAGATCGTCTTCGAGACCTTCGGCCGGGATCGGCTGCGATTGCACCGGCACCCGCAACAGGCGCGGGTCCGCGGCCGGATCGACAGTGATCGTTTGTGCATCGGTTGTAAACAGTATGCGCAGGCCCATGTCGACATCGACCTCGAAAGCGCTTGCGGCCAGGTCGTCGCGATTGAGTTGCTCGGCCAGTGATTGCCAGAACGCGATCATGTCCTGTGTTTTGCAGGCACAGGCTTCGCTCAGCGGATCGAGCGGCAGACCCTCGGCCAGCGTACTGCCGTCACGGCGCCGGTACAGGCCCAGGCTCCAGCGCGGCTGTGGCTCGCCGGCGTACTGACGTCCGAGGGTGCGCAGGATGATCGAACCGGGATAACGGTCGCGCAGTTGCCTGATGATACGGCAGGCGTACAACTGTTTGGTCTCACCCAGCGCCTCGCTGAGCCATTCGGGATCTTCGGACTGTCGATTGGTGAAGGTCGGTTCCGCGCCTGTCCAGACATCGATGCCACTGGCCGCGACGGCTTCATCGTGGGCGCGAATCGCCGCGTCAAAACTGTCGTTGTCAGATTCCACGTTGCAAATCCGCAAGGCTGTCAAAAGGCAGCGAACATTATGCCAGTGTTATGACTGTTTGCGACAGTGTAATAATGGATATACAACACAGCCTGCCTTTAGCCTAAAATCAGCGTTATGCGCCGACTTCGAATCCATCACCTGACACGCTACCAGTATGCTGAAACCGTCACTCTGGGGCCGCATATCCTGCACCTGCGACCACGCGACGGTCACGACATACGGGTGCAGTCCTCAAAGCTGGATATCAGTCCGGGATTTCGTATCCACTGGAAACGTGATGTCTACGACAACTCGGTCGCGGTCGTGGACTTCCAGCAATCTGCCAGGGAACTCACTATCGCAAGCGAAGTGGTGGTGGAAAACTATGAAGAACAGCCACTGGATTTTGTACTGGAAGATTACGCCCGATCTTTCCCGTTCGACTACGACCCCGACGAACAGATCGACCTGGCACCCTACAAAAGCCCGGTATATGAACAGGACCAGGCCATGGTGAGTGAATGGCTGGCGGATCTATGTAATCCTGCTAACAAGATCGACACCATTAACATGCTGACCACGTTGAACACGAACATCGCCAACGGCCACCGCTATCATGTGCGTGAAGAACCCGGTGTGCAATCACCGTCGCAGACACTGTCATCGGGCACGGGTTCCTGCCGGGACTTCGCAACCCTGTTTATTGAAAGCTGTCGTCATTGCGGTCTCGCCAGCCGCTTCATCAGTGGTTACGTCCGCAATGAAACCTTTGCCCCCTGGAATACGGCAACCCATGCCTGGGCTGAAGTCTATCTACCGGGCTCCGGCTGGCGCGGTTTCGATCCGACCAGCGGCCTGCTGGTCAGCGGTGATCACATCGCCGTGGCGGTGCATCGTCACCCGGAAGCCGTACCGCCAGTATCAGGATCATTCGTCGGCACGGGCAACGCACAACCAATAATGACAGTCGAGGTCAATGTTGCGCCTGTTGCAGAGTAATCAGTCGTCGGCCGTGTAACCAGGAATAAACAGGGTCAGATTGAACCTTCACGGGTTTATGCGCCGAGGGAGAAAATGTCCAGAGGTTTGAGCAGCGAGATGGCTGTTTCCCTGCCGATTACGTCGACCCATACAATTCGATCCGGATGGCTCAGGTCGACCTTGCGATCGATATCGGCAGCAAGGAATTCGGTAATCTCGATCGTGTGATACTGCTGCCAGCGGCGCTTGTGGACTTGCATGCCCCAGGTCTGGTTTTTCTCGATCCGCACCTTGATCTTGTTATCGATCACGTATTTCATCGCAGTCAGTTCAGTTGCGCACCAGTAGTCAGCCGGCACCCACTTGATCGCAAACTCAAACGAATGTTGTGGTTCACTTTCCCATAGTGACCGGCAGCGTTTGATGACTTCACGGCTGTCAAGACAACTATGAACGATAGCTATACCCATCACAAACGTCTTCTTCACCCGCGGGTCGGGGTCACCGAAGTGATTGAGAATGCGAGTGATCTCAGACCGGGCTCGGGAAAACTGCCCCCAGTTGTAGGAAACGATGAGATCCATGGTGTTGTTGTTCGTTATATTTTACACGGACATTGTATAGTCATTTCATCACTACCATCATTCATGTAACTCAGTAAATTGAACCGTGATTTTACATGTGAAACTGTTGGCGCCAGCGAAAAGCCTCTGCTTGCATGACTGGAGTTTCACTGATTTGTTATTATGGCTAATCGAAGGTAGCGGGATAGTGACATGAGTGAAGTCAAGGTTTCGGCAGTCAAGGTAGTGTGTTATGCCGGCTATCGTGCCGAGGAAACACCGGTTCGCTTTTGCCTCGGGGAGCGCTGCATCGAAGTGACAGAGGTGCTCGATCGCTGGCTCGATCCCGCGCATCGCTACTTCAAGCTTCGCGGCGACGATAACGGCATCTACTTTCTGCGTCATTCGATTGATGATGATCACTGGGAAATGACCTTGTTTGACAGTGGTACCAGGGCCGATACCCGACTTTCCTCTACATGAGCCATTCGGGTCGAACCAGTGCAACATGCTGAATAGCAAATACGAGTATACGAGGTGAAGACCATGTCTTTAACAACAGTTGAAATTGCAAAAGCCCGTGATGTTGCCAGCAAGATTCTGGATGAATTGCTTCTCGATGCCTATTTGTTCGAACTGGAACCACGTGATGATGTCTGGGAACTCACTGTTGAATGCGCGTGTGATATCGACGGCGGCTGGGAATCTGTCACGCTGCAGATACCAGGAAAGATGCTGCTGGACAGTTTTGATAATGAAACTGCAAAAGAACGTCTCTTTGAATACTGGAAGAAGATGCTTGCAGACTGCAAGACACGACAAGCCTGATACGGATAAATCATGATTTCTCCGTCCTGTTTGTCTGGCTAATCGTTCATTATATACGCTGCATAGATGGATCTGTTATTGATCAGATTTCTGTCGTGCTGGCGTATACAGATCAGGAGCAGGCATTGTGTACATCAAGATCAAACGTATCTACGAAGCAGCGGAGGTTAGTGACGGTGTCCGCATTCTGGTCGATCGTCTGTGGCCAAGAGGTATCAGTAAAGGCAGGGCGAAACTGGATTACTGGGCAAAAGAGGTATCACCGTCCAACGAACTCAGACAGTGGTATCAGCATGATGCTGCCCGGTGGGATGATTTCAAGCGGCGCTACTATAAAGAAATTCATTCAAAACCTGAAACCAGAACGTTGCTGCGACACTGTACTGACAATGAGGTCGTGACTTTTTTATTCAGTAGTAAAGAAATGACGCTGAATAATGCCGTAGCGTTGAAGGAATATGTCGAGCATGAGCTGCTGAAGGAAGAATAAACAAAGCGGAAGTTAACAAGAAAGCTTTCTCCGTTATCGTGTCTCAAACCGGCCAGAAAGCGGCATCGAATCGCTCCGATCCCTTGAAACAGGCGTTCAGCGCCTGTCGCTGCTACGGGCCCGCCATCCGGTATGCGCGAACCGGGCGAGCAGTACCAGGAAGGCGCAGCACCATGCGATGGCCGCAAACCACAGCAGGTGCTGTTGTGCTGACGGCATCAGCGGTCCGATGAGCCTGGCGACTGCGGCAGCACTGAGCAGCAATGCAGCCACACCGATGTCGCCAAAGTTCATGATCGGCTGGCGTGTTCGCAGCAGCGCGGTGCGTGCCATCATCACCAGTGTCAGCGTGCCGAGCGCACCGATGCCTATGCCATGCAACATGTCGGTAACAACG
>JASFVM010000235.1:0-4720 GCA_050049835.1 Gammaproteobacteria bacterium | reverse complement strand
GCCGAGATCGCGGCTATCAGCTTGCGTGTAAGCCGGTGATCCGGAAACAGCCCGGTGTCGAGATAATCTTTCAGATTGAGCTTGAACTTGAGCCCGTATTCATGAGCAATGACCTTTTCCCCGGCGACATCCTGGCGGGTATACTGCTCGGCGCCGCTCTGCTTCTTTCTTGTCTTCAGAATGATGTGTTTGTTATCAACATCGAGAACCCTGGATATCACCTTCATCGCATCGTTTAATCTTACGAACGCCTTGACTGCATCAACCGACTGAGGCGGTTCATATTCCTGAACATGAACCCAGTCTTCATAAACATCAACGGCAATAGCATATTGTGGTATGTCAGCATCATAAATACGATAACAGCTGATATCGTCCTTGCGCAGCCACCTGGATAAGTGCTTGAGATTCTTTACAAGACGATTGGCAAGCATTTCTGCATCTTCACTCACTACCGGGCTTCTATCTGACAGGTCGTCCTGCTTCGACGGCAACCTGGCTTCGCGAATGTGATATTGATACAGGGTGCATTTCAGCGGGCCGTTATATAACGTGTTTTTATGATGCGCACGCAGGCCGAAAAACTTCGCCAGCTCGTGGCTGGCTGTAAACAAGGCGACATCCCAGCCGGGAAACCGTTGTTTGATTTTTTTACCCAGCTCATAATAAAGGCTTTTCAATTCCCCGGTCTCACCGATACGCTTTCCATAAGGCGGGTTTGTCACAATCATGCCTGTTACTGGCGGCAAATCTGTAATCACATCCACGGAATCCGCCTGCCTTATTTCAATGGCATCTGCGAAACCGGCTGCCTCGATATTATCTCTGGCTATTCCCGCCACTTTGAATGATTTTTCAATGCCGATGAGCATGGGTACCCGGCTTTTATCGACAGCAGCTTTCGCCGCGTTGATCAATCGCGCCCAGGCAGCTGCATCATGCTGTTTCCACCGCA
The DNA here is from genome assembly GCA_050049835.1 of Gammaproteobacteria bacterium. Classification (GTDB taxonomy): domain Bacteria; phylum Pseudomonadota; class Gammaproteobacteria; order SZUA-229; family SZUA-229; genus JABDQW01. Next base: position 3,765 of record JASFVM010000235.1, on the reverse strand, counting down.
AAAAACCGAAATAATCCCGCAACAGCCCCGGCGCCATTCCCGCAGCAATATACGCCGCCTCCAGCAACAATGTGGCTGAGCCACAGAGGGGATCAATCAATGGCCTGTTCTCTGCTGCCTGTTGCGGCCAGTGGGCGCGCAACAATATGGCTGCAGCCAGGTTCTCTTTCAACGGTGCCAGACCTGCCTGCTGGCGATATCCTCGTTTGTGCAGTGGTTCGCCGGAAAGATCCAGATAAACAGTACAGCTCTGTTTGTCCAGATAGGTATTGACGCGAATATCCGGACGGTTACGCTGCACATCAGGCCTGCTGCCGAATTCCTGTACAAACTGATCAGCGATTGCATCTTTTACCTTAAGAGTCGCAAAGTGACTGTTGTTGATTTGCGGATGCGTGGTATGCACATCGATGGCAAAGCTGCCATCATGATCGAGATGGGTACTCCAGTCGATAGCCTGTACACCATGATAAAGATCATCATGATCGTTAACAGGAAAGGATTTGAGCTTTAACAGGACCCTGCTCGCCACTCTTGACCATAGACAGAGTCTGTAAGCATTCTCGATACTGCCCGTAGAATTTACGCCGCCATAAGCAGCACTGATATCGTTTCCGCCCTGTTGTTCACATTCAGCGGCGAGTAGATCCTCAACGCCTTTCGGACAGGTTGTGAACAGTGTGTAATCCTGATTCACGTCTGTAGTTTCAGCATGATCTGCCCGACTTTCTGTCATCAGTAATTGGGGGCGATTGCAGCCCTGACTCTTTCCAGGTCATCAGGGGTATCAACGCCGTGACCGGGTATGGATACAGCCTGCGCAATATGAATTCTCATTCCGTTCCACATCAACCTGAGCTGCTCCAGCTTTTCCGCCTGTTCGAGTTCACAGGGTTGCAGTGTATGAAACTTTTTCAGTACTCCCGCGGTATAGGCATACAGGCCAATGTGCCTCTTGTACATCATCTGGCTGATGTCAGCATCTTCCGGGTCACGGATGTATGGAATGGTCGCTCTGCTGAAATACATGGCAAATCCATTCGCATCTGTTACGACTTTGACAATATTCGGGTCTTTTGCATCATCAGGCGAAAGGGGCGTATAGAGTGTGGCACAGTCAGCATCTTTGTTTTTAAAAAGGTTGACCGCCGCCTGTTTGATGATTGCCGGTGGCGTCAAAGGTTCATCGCCCTGCAAATTGACCACTGCGGTATCATCCGACCATCCAAGCTTGTCCACCACTTCGCATAACCGGTCCGTTCCGGATGTATGCCCTTCCAGCGTCATACACACCGTGGCGCCGAAGTCTTCTGCAGCCATACCTATAAGGGTGCTGTCCGTGGCAACAACCACTTCACTGGCACCGGAATCTGCCGCGGCTTCATACACGCGCTGTATCATTGGTTTGCCGTGAATATCTGCCAGCGATTTCCCGGGGAAACGGCTGGAGTCATAACGGGCAGGGATTACAATCTTGAAATCTTCGTTCATTATTTTAGAGGTGTCCGGTGTCGGGAATTGTAGACTATTTATTTTTTACCGTGATACGCCTGGCATCCATTTCCAGCAAAACCGGTACACCTGACCGAACCGGGAAAGCCAGGCTGTCATGAGCACATTCAAGTTCAGACTGTTTTTTATTGTACTGAAGCCTGCCTTTGCATACAGGACAGGCCAGGATCTGCAGCAGTTTCCTGTTCATCGTGTTTGCTCTGTTAACAACAACAGATCCGGACCAAGCCGGTCGGATAATTGCGCTGTCACCGGCAACGACCATGCATTCTTTAACAAGTCGCCGAATTTGGACACAGATTGACTGCTGAATTTAACAGCATCTTTTTCTGTCATCAGTATTGGTAAACCATCTGCAAAATCAATATCGCTGGCTGTGAACTGGTGATGATCGGGGAAAGCATGTTCTATCAACTCCAGCCCAAGTGATCGTAATTGGTTAAAGAACCTTTGCGGATACCCGATACCGGCAACAGCGTGAACCGGTTCAATGGCAAACGAATCCGGGTACCTGGTCTCGGCACTGACGAGGTTGATCGCTTGCCCGAACTCCAGGTAAAAATGGTAATCGTCATCGGTGTCACCGTGATAAACAACCATATCCACGCTGGCGAGTCGCGAGACAGGTTCGCGCAAGGGTCCGGCGGGCAGACAAAAGCCATTACCGAACCTGCGTTCAGCATCGACTACGGCGATTTCAATATTTCTTCTCAGGCGGTAATGCTGCAAACCATCATCGCTGAGTATGAGATTGCATTCATTCTCGGCGAGCAGTTTTTTTGCCGCGGCCACCCTGTCTTTACCTATGATTACAGGGCATCCGGTGCGTTGCCTGATCAACAGGGGCTCATCGCCACAGCGTTCCGCGCTGTCACTGGCCGATACAGAATACGTGCCATTCACATCGGCGCCATAACCACGGCTGACTACACCGGGTTTCAGGCCATGCCTGCTCAGATAGTCGCACAAACCAATCAACAGTGGTGTTTTGCCGGTGCCTCCGACAGAAATATTGCCAACGATTATCACCGGTACAGGCACAGCATGCCTCGCCATGAAGCCTTTCAGATAGAGAAAACGACGTAATACCGCAACAATGCAAAACAACCCGGAAAGTGGCAACAGAAGCCATGCAACAGGATTCGCACTATACCAGTACTGATCAAGATTCTTCATCAGGCGTTATTTTCGAATTGCATCTGGTGCAAGGCAGCATAGTGGCCATTCAAATCCAGTAGTTGATGGTGGCTGCCGGCCTCAACTATTCTGCCTGCGTCCAGTACGATAATCTTGTCAGCATTTTCGATGGTTGAAAGACGGTGCGCTATGACCAGCGTGGTACGATTTTTCATCAGCAGATCGAGCGAGGATTGAATGTATCGCTCCGATTCCGTATCCAGCGCTGAAGTCGCTTCATCCAGTATCAATACCGGGGAATTCGCAAGTAACGCCCTGGCTATTGCAATACGCTGACGCTGCCCCCCGGAAAGCATCAGCCCGCGTTCACCGACCATTGTCTGGTATCCGTCTTTCAGTCCCCTGATAAACTCATCAGCATAGGCAGACCGGGCCGCCTGCTCGATCCTGTCAATATCTACACCCCGCATGGTGCCATAGGCAATATTGTGGGCCACTGTATCATTGAACAACACAACATCCTGACCGACAAAGGCTATATGGCTGCGCAGATTTTCGAGCCTGTAGTCGCGTATATCGTGACCATCCAGCGTGATCGAGCCATCAGTAATCTCATACAGCCGGGGCAACAGGTTCAGCAAGGTCGATTTACCACTGCCTGACCTGCCGACAAATGCGACTGTTTCTCCAGCCTTGATATCAAGGTTGATATCGACCAGTGCAGCTTCTTTAGCAGTAGGGTAACGAAAGCCAACATTATTGTATTTGATGTCGCCGCTAACGCGTTCTACGGTATAGCTACCATTATCCTTTTCATTTTCAAGGTCAATCAGCCTGAATACACTTTCCGCCGCGGCGATGCCTCTTTGCAGGTCGACGTTGACATCGGCGAGCCTCTTTACCGGACCGAACAGAAATGTCAGAGACACCATGTAGGAAGCGAATGTCCCCGGGGTGACGATACTCATCGATTCATCCCTGGTAACCAGATAAATAATGACGGCGAGACCGATACCGACAATAAGACGAATAGTGGGTGTGCTCAGGGCCTGCGTCGCAATCATACGCATGTTCTGGCGACGGTTTTGGTCATTTATTTTAGCGAACTGCGACTCT
>JASFVM010000234.1:0-4725 GCA_050049835.1 Gammaproteobacteria bacterium | reverse complement strand
GCCAGTGCTGCAATTACTGACATGGCCGAGTCAATGGAGAACGTGACCAAGGAAGCGGCAGAGTCTGCAGAAGTTGCGCGCCAGTCAATGGAAATCGCACAGAAAGGTGCAGGCGTGGTACGTGAAACAATCAGCAGCATGGAAAGTATTCGCGAAACCATCCAGGAAACATCAAAACGTATTAAACGACTGGGTGAGTCATCGCAGGAAATTGGCGATATCGTTGGCCTGATTACTGAAATTGCTGACCAGACAAACATCCTGGCACTGAATGCAGCGATTCAGGCATCAACAGCCGGTGAGGCGGGTCGCGGGTTCGCGGTCGTTGCGGACGAAGTGCAGCGACTTGCAGAGCGAGCCGGTAACGCAACCAAGCAGATCGAAACACTGGTGAACACAATTCAGGCGGATACCAACGAGGCAATCACCTCGATGGAGGTCAGTACTTCAGGTGTTGTAAGTGGTGCCAAGCGTGCTGAGGATGCGGGTGAGGCTCTGCGAGAAATTGAGACTGTATCAACAAATCTTGCGAACCTGATTCAGGGTATTTCCGAGTCAGCGAAGAAACAGTCAGCTATCGCTAATGACGTATCCAAGACCATGAACGTGATCCAGGAAATCACCTTGAAGACTTCAGAAGGTACCGAAGAAACGTCGTCATCACTGAACTCTCTGAATGAACTGGCTAATGAACTGCAGCGTTCAGTATCGGGCTTCAAGCTTCCCTCGACAGAGTCAGGGAAAGTTGAAACAGTAGTCCTTGATAGTTAGTAATAACCTGTAGATACAACTAACAGGTATATTTAAGAGCAGGTAATCTGTCAATGAAGCCACAAGGTACAGTTGAATATAATTCCCTGAGCTGGGTCAAGCAACAGCTTGATACAGTGATCAACGATGCACAGTCATCGCTGTCAGAATATATCGAGCATAGTGATGATGCATCATTGATGCAGGAATGCATTGAGAGTCTGCGGCTGGTAAATGGCACCCTGCAGATGGTCGAGATCTTTGGCGCGGCGATGCTGGCTGAAGAAATGGAGCAAACAGCGAAGGCAATACTGGAAGGCCACGTTGATAACAGGGATGATGCCTATGATGTACTGATGCGTGCAATGCTGCAACTGCCTGATTATCTCGAGGGTTTGCAGGCAGGCAACAAGGATAACCCGATGGCATTACTGCCATTGATGAATGATTTGCGCGCGATCCGCAAGGAAAGCCTGCTGTCAGAAAACGTGCTTTTCTTCCCGGACATGGATTCGGTCGATATTGAGGAAAAGGAAATCAGGGCGCCGGCAACAGAGTCAGGCAGATTGTATGGTGAAGCCAAGCGCTTGCGTACGCATTACCAGTTGGGTCTTCTCGATGTACTGAAAAACAACAAGCAACGGGCCGGTTGCCAGCGCATGCTTGCTGTTATTGCGGCGCTTGAAAAAGCTTCAGCCGATCAGTCGGTAAGGCGGTTCTGGTCTGTGATCGCAGCACTGCTCGAAGGATTATATGAAGACGGTATAGATTCAAATGCCAGTGTGAAAACACTGCTGGGGAGCGTTGACCGCCAGATCAAGATGCTGATTGATGCCGGCGAAGAAGGATTTGCCACGCAGTATTCACAGGAGCTCCTGAAGAACATACTCTATTACATCGGTAACAGCCGGGCGACCGGTAAGCGCGTAACAAGAATAAAGGAAATTTATAATCTCGATGAATTGCTGGCATCTGCAACTGAAGGTGCGGAAACAGGTATGGGTGGGCTCAACGCCGAACTGTTTGCAACCGTTTCACAGGGGATCAAGGAAGACCTTTCACAGGTAAAAGACGCACTCGAGATTTTTATTCACAGCAGCGAGAAGAGTATCGAAGACCTGGCGCCGCTGTCTGAGCAGCTTGTCAGGATTGCCGATACCTTTGCCATGCTGGGTCTGGGTGATGCCAGACAAAAAGTGCTTGAGCAAAAAGACAAGGTCCAGAGTATCGCTGAGGGTTCTACGGAAGCAAACGAAGAGATTCTTTTTGCTATTGCCGGTGAGCTGCTTGGTGCCGAGGCAGATCTTAATAACTATGTGGCGCAGCGTACGGGTTTTGCTGATTACAATGAAGATGACGAAGACCGGATCGTCCCCGCTGCAGAATACCGCCAGGTGCTGTCAACCGTTATATCGCAGGGGCTGCTGAACTTTTCTGATGCCAAAGAGGCGATACTGTCCTTTACCAGTGGTGTAGGTAACGAAGAGCAGTTACAGTCAGTGCTTGACCTGCTGGAAGAAGTCAGGGGTGTATCAATGATATTGCCCATGGCCCAGGTCGAAGAGATGCTCGCCAGGCTCAAGGATTATGTGAAAATCGCCCTGATTGAAAACAGCCACCAGCCTGATGCTGAAGAACAGGACAAGGTGGCTGATGTCGTTACTGCGATTGAATACTTCTTCGAGGCCATGGCGGAGGGCCGCCCCGGTGTCGAGGCCGGCCTGCGTACCGGTGAAGAGGCCCTTGAACATCTGGTTGATGTTAGCAGCCGCTATCAATCAGTTGCTGCTCCAGCACAGAGTGTGGAGCCGATTGAGCAAACGGCTGCAGAGGATGCTGAAAAAAAGCCGATAACGACAGAAGCTGAGTCGACGCTTCATGAAGCTGAAATCGTTGAATTCCGTCAACCGGAACCGGCTGCCAGGCCGGTTACCGAACCAGCTGCTTCGCCAACACCCCGGGCTGAGGACGAGGCAGTGTCAGCTGCTGAAATGTCAAGCGAGTATGGCGAGTTTGAAATCCTTGGCGATGATGCTGACGAGGAAATACTCGAGATATTTATCGAAGAGGCGCTGGAAGTTCTTGAAGAGCTGCATAGCAACCTGCCGCAGTGGAAAGCCAATACAGGTGATGAGGAAGCACTGACAGTTGTACGGCGGTGTTTTCATACCCTGAAAGGCAGCGGCAGACTGATTGGAGCACAGTTGATTGGCGAGTTTTCATGGAAGTTCGAAAACATGCTCAACCGTGTTATCGACAAGAAAATCGAGCCTGACACTGAAGTTTTGAATGCGCTCGACGAAGCGGTTGCCGTATTACCACAGCTGATTGAACAGCTGCAGGGAAACAGGGAGCCGGTCCCGAATGTATACAACTTGATGGCGAACGCTGATGCACTTGCCGAAGGCAAAACGCCACCGGTTGTCAGCGAACAGGCTGCCACTGCAGAAACAGCAGCAGAAGAACCGGTCTTCACTGAGACAGCCACAGAAGATACGGGTTCAGCTGAAACGGCCGTTGAGGAGGAGGGTGCTGCTGCCGATGTTGAACTTGCTGCAGAAGCGATCACGGCAGAGCAGGATGCCGGTGAAGCTGGATCTGAACAGAATGAAATAGAGATCGAGGATATAGAGCAGGCTCCGGATGAGTCGCCCGATAGTCTCGATATCAATGAACTGTCTCCGGAAGAGGAAATCTACCAGGAAGCTGTTCCCGGGCGATCCGAAGACGACCTGTCGGATGACCAGGACATTACGGGAACAGAAGCAGATGAGGAAATCAGTCTTGATCTGGCTGAAAATGAATTCGAGGCGGACAACGAAGTTCCGCTGGCCTCGGCAGATGTTTCTGCCGAGAGCATTAATCTTGACGAAGTCAGTCTCGATATAACACAGACAGAAGCAGCCGACGAAGCAGCCGGCAATGAACTGGCTTTTGAGATTGATGAACCGGAAGAAACCATTGAGCAGGCAACTGAGCTTGCCGGCGGGATGGATCCTGTCCTGTTCCAGATCTATTACGACGAGAGTGTTGGTCATCTTGATCTTGTTCAGCAGCTGCTCGAAGCACATTACAATCAAGAACAGCCACTGACAGCCAACAAGGACCTGATTCGTGCCTTCCATACCCTGTATGGCAGTGCCCGCACAGCAGAGATTGACCAGATTGCAGAATTGTGCGGAGCAACTGAAAAATACGTCAAGTCAAGACAGGAAGGACATGACCTGACGATTGACGAAGATGTCGTGCAATTGATCGCTGAAGTGGCTCAAAAAGTCCGTTCCATGCTTGATGAAATCAAGGCGGGCGCCACACCGACACCTGACAGGGCATTGCTGGAAAAGGTCAATAAGGCAGTACAGGTCGAATTGCAGGAGCAGCTGCAACAATCATCCAGAGGCAGCGAAGCACCTGCAGAACACTTCCCGGAAGACGCTGCTGAAATAGAGGAGATAGAAGTCGATCTGGATGAATCTGCAGGCGATGAAATGGACCTGGATGAGTTCGATATTGCAGCTCCAGAACTTGAAGAAGTGCAGATTGATGAGACGCTTGAAGAAGATGCAGTGTCATTTGCAGAAGAGCCGGCAGCAGAAGAGCCGGCAGCAGAAGAACCGGCAGCAGAAGAACCGGCAGCAGAAGAACCGGCAGAAGAATCAAAAACCGTCATTTCCTACGGCGAAATCGATGACGATCTGATCGATATTTTTATCGAGGAAGCCGATGAACTGATCGAAAGTTGTGAAGAGCTGCTACAGAAAATAACCAGTAATCCGGACGATGCGGACAGCATCCACCAGTTACAGCGATACATGCATACACTCAAGGGTGGTGCGCGCATGGCCGAGCTCACGCCGGTCGGCGATCTGACGCACCTGCTGGAATCGCTGGTCATCAAGGTCTCTGACAAGCAGGTCCACGCCGATAAGTTGCTGTTCGATACCCTGAACGATTCAGTTGATCGTCTTGCCGTCA
>JASFVM010000233.1:0-4742 GCA_050049835.1 Gammaproteobacteria bacterium | reverse complement strand
AAATCATACGGCGCCTGGTTGCATAATATATGATACTCATAGCATTTTTTTATTAGCCGCAAACAACGCAAAGGACGCGAAAACACAAACAATTCAATATTCAACTCTGAATTACTCAGTCGCGCTGTTCGCGTGTTTTGCGGCTGATAATTCAAACTGTTCCATGGCTACTTGATACATAATTAACAGCAGCTATTTCCACAGCAGCCACCACCGGGCTTCACTGCTTCTATGGTTGCAGAGACCACGTAATCCTCAACACCGCGTCCCGGCGCCCAGTCCTTGATGAAAGCTTTTGATTCATCTTTGGGGGCGATACGTATATCGGTAAAGCCGCTGTCGGCGAGTATTTGCTCAAGCTCATCTATCCGCGAGGCGCCGGCCATGCATCCTGAATAGAGTTGCAGGTCGTCGCGTACCTCTGGCGGAAGTTCCGTGCTGGCAACCACGTCTGAAATAGCGAGTCTTCCGCCATTTTTCAGTACCCGGAAAGTCTCCTTAAATACACCTTGCTTGTCAGGTGAAAGATTGATGACGCAGTTCGAGATGATGACATCAATGCTGTCATTCGCGACCGGCAGGTTCTCTATTTCACCGAGGCGGAATTCGACATTCTGGTAATTGCCCCTGTCAGCATTGCTGCGCGCCTTGCTGATCATGGCGGGTGTCATATCAACACCGATCACGCGGCCGCTGTCACCGGTTTCAGCAGCGGCAAGAAAGCAGTCGAATCCGCCGCCGCTACCGAGATCAAGCACCGTTTCACCAGGCTGGATACTGGCAATAGCCCCGGGGTTGCCGCAACCCAGGCCCATGTCAGCGCCCTCCGGCACGGCGTCGAGGTCTGCTGTGCTGTAACCGAGGCGTGTTGATACCAGGGTATTTATCGCGGCGTCTGAAGACACACCGCAGCAACTCGATTGTTCGCCGCAACAGGCGCCACTGTTGCTTGCTTCGGCGACTTCACTGTAACTGTTTCTGACGTTCTGGCGAATCTCATCAGCCTGCTTGGGTTTCATAACTTAACTCCGGGGATTCCTTGAAATAGTGTCGAAGAGCATTCAGCATTTCTGTATTTACCGAGCATATGACCTGTTTGCCGTCACGCTGCATATTGATCAGCCCGGCCTGGCTGAGTTCTTTCAAATGATGGGACAGGGTCGATGCAGCAATATCAAGTTCGCAGCCCAGATCACCTACACAGCATGATGTAACGCTGTTGACGTTACAGGTGGTTCCTGGCGGACAGCAGCCGGACAGGATAGTGAATATCTGCAGGCGATGAGGGTTGGACAAGGCGCTGAAGACAGCGGAAAATTTGTCTGTATCCCGGAAACTATAATTCGACATGTTTCGAACTATAGAACAATTTTATCAGGCATGCAAATTTTTCTATTTACCGGGAAGTCTTTATGCTACGGTGAGGTAATGTCAGAACGATTAAACGAAGAAGAGCTGGAAAATATAAGGAAACGGGTAATAGAACTCAAGATCGAGCATCGAGATCTCGATGAAGCAATTCAGCACCTGACCGCTACCGGCACTTTCGAAGAGCTGAAAATCAAGCGGATGAAAAAACGCAAACTTCAGTTAAAAGATGATATTGAGCGTCTTGAAAACACGCTGATACCGGATATCCTTGCTTGAGGATATCCGGTAATCGCGTGATAAAGTTGAATATGACTGCTATGGGAACGCCGGAATATGCGGTTCGGTACCGCCCATATCTGCATCCGGATGGTGTTGCTGGACCAGCGCCTCGATTTCTTCGACCCGGGATTTGGGTATATCGACCATCATCAAAACTTCCCCCTTTTCGATGGCTTCCTCGAATTTCTCTATCTGGCTATTGGGCACATCCATGCCGATCATGCCTGAGATCCATGCACCGATACCTGCTCCGGCAAGGCTGGTGCCAAGAATGGCGCCGCCGCCAAGTATCAGGCCAGCGGGCGGAAATGTTACGGCAGCAATGCCTGCCAACACGCCTGTGATGCCGCCAACAGCCAGTCCGCGCTCCATTGCGGGTATAAAATCGCTTTTCTGCAGCAGATTTGCTTCCGGTAAATCACCCATTGGCGTACCTTCTTTTGCAACTACATGGATATGATGCTCATCAATACGTTTTAACAGCAGTTCATCAACCACTGTTTGCGCCGTGTCGATATCGGGCACCATGAAATACAGTCTTCTCATCGCATAACCTCCTCTTTTAGTTTTATTAGCGTCAGACGCTCGATTTCGATCAGGTTACAGCAGCTTTAAAACCCTTACAAACGCCATAAGACATTGTATTCAGTATTATTTGTCGCCATTTAAATTGCAAGCAGTAAATTTGCTTATTTTGAGTAATATCAATTGATTCAGTCTGCGACCGGGCGGATATACATAAAGAGAAAATGCAACAGGTCTGAAACATAGTTAAGATAGAAGGGTGTTATAAAATAAGTATGTTATGAATTTCTGTTCTTCTTGCGGTTCCAAAGTCAATTTACTTGTACCGGCCGGTGATAACAGGCACCGGTATGTGTGTGATGCCTGCGGCACCATTCATTACCAGAATCCCAACGTCGTTACCGGTTGTATCCCTGAATGGGAGGACAAAATCCTGTTGTGCAAGCGCGCGATCGAGCCCCGGTATGGTACCTGGACGCTGCCGGCCGGCTTCATGGAAAATGGCGAGAGCAGCATGTTCGGTGCAGCGCGCGAAGCGCTGGAAGAAGCCAATGCCAATATGCGCGACATGAAGCTCTTCAGTGTCTTCAGTATTCCCCATATCAACCAGGTATACACCATTTACCGTGGCGTACTCCATGAAGGTATGGCCAGCCCTGGAGATGAAAGTCTTGAAGTCAGGCTTGTGTCTGAAGAAGAGGTTCCATGGGACAGCCTCTCATTCCCGGTGATCATCGAGACACTCAAGCTGTATTTTAAAGACAGGGAGGGCGGTGAATATTCCACGCATTATGGTGAAATCATCAAGCTGGACCAGAAAACGATTCGTGTTGAACACTATTAACCAGCAAGATTATATACAGGGATTGGCGGGATGTTGTCTGCGGGTGTGAAGCCGAATACAGCCGAGTAAAAGTATAATTCGGCTTCAAGCGCTGCTTTTATGGTAGCAGCGCTTCTGAAACCATGTTGTTCCTTTTCAAAGAACACATAGCTGACTGGAACTCCCTTGCTTTTTAATGCATTTATCATGGTTTCAGCCTGCGTCGGTGGGACAACCCTGTCTTCCAGGCCCTGAAAGAATATTATCGGGCATGATAGCTGATCAGCAAAATTGATCGGTGAGCGATCATGATAGGTCTGTTTTCGCTGCGGGTACTCGCCGATTAACAGGTCCGTGTAATGTGATTCAAATTTATGTGTATCTGCGATCAGTGATTCAAGATCACTAATACCGTAGTAGCTGGCGCCACATGAAAAGATATCATGGAATGTAAGAGCAGCAAGCACGGTATAGCCGCCTGCGCTACTACCCTTTATGATTAACCGGTTTTTATCAACGATGTTGTTGGCAGCGAAATATTCTGCTGCATCACAAACATCTTCAACATCACGTATGCCCCAGTTTTGCTTGAGACGCTCCCTGTATTTGCGTCCATACCCTGTGCTGCCACTGTAGTTGACATCAATAATAGCAAAGCCCCTTGATGTCCAGTATTGTTTGCGCAGGTCCAGGGAGGTATCGGCAGCACCTGTTGGCCCGCCATGACTGAGTACAATTGCCGGCGGTAACTCACCAGGCGCTACCTCATAATCCTTATTACGCGGAGGATAATAGAATGCATATGCCTTGTCGCCACGGCGCGTGTCGAAGCGTATACACTGACCGCTGGAGATGTATTCCCTGTCTATCGTGATAGCGCAGGAGCGGGCAATGGTCTCTGGATGCGGACTGTCGGTTTGTAACGTCACAACTTCTGTCGGTCTGCTTGCGGACGCTGCAATTAAACAGACGGTTTCCTTGTTTGCGCTGATTGAAGCAAAAGAGCTATACGGTACTGCAATATCCGAGAGTTTCAAAGTGTTCAGGTCGAGACGTGACAACTGGCCGGTACCATCGGTTATGCGGGTGCAGAAGATTGTATCTATGCCACTGAAAGCATAGGTTGTTTGTCCGAATACCCACTGCGGCAAGCCAAACTCGCTTTCCAGTGTGGTGATCATTGAAATCGAGTTTTCGGTAAAGCGGCACAGGTTCCACCAGCCTGATGAATCGCTGACAAAATACAAGACATTGTCGGGAGACCAGTCAGGCTGGAAGATTGAGGTCGTGTCACTGCCTGCTACACGCACGGGATTTTCGGGCAAACCGCAATTGCCGAGATCTGCCACCCAGAGCTCGGTCCCGTCCCATGGCATGTTTGGGTGATTCCAGCACAGCCACGAAATCCTGCTGCCATCAGGGCTTGTGCGTGGGTTCGAGTAGAAATCATCACCACGGTGCAGGCAGGTAACAGCGCCGGAGTTCAGATCAATTGCGACCAGTGAACTGGGCGGTTCGTGTGTGCTGCTAGTATGGTCTTCGCAGACACAGAGAAGCCGATTGTAATGGTTGTCAAAACAGAGGTCGGCGAAGCGCAGATTTTCCGTAGTGGTAATTCGTTCAGGCTCGATATTGTCGCTGATGCGGTAAATTTCCTGATCGGCATCATTAACAAAAAAAACGCCGGATTCAGTGGCGCAGTAAACGCCACCACCGTACTCGTGTACGCGTGATCTTGCATTGA
>JASFVM010000232.1:0-4760 GCA_050049835.1 Gammaproteobacteria bacterium | reverse complement strand
TTAGTTGCCACCTTGTGATGTTCCTGACCTGTAGCGGGCTTTGAAGACAAGTCGACAACATTGATCCAGGCGGTTTTATTTCCACTTCATAACTGTTACGTTGGGCACATCAAAAACTGCCATGTGATTTTTATCCCTGAAGCATTGTACTCAAATACAGGTAAAGCAGGATGTATGACTTTCTGGAACAGTCAGGTCGCATGTTGAATGCGGCCGGTGAAATCGGTGAAATCGATTCCGATGTGATGACATTACTCAGTGCACCGGCGCGCGTCGTGTCATTTCGTATTCCGCTCAAGATGGATGACGGAAGTTGTTGTGTCTTCGATGCCTGTCGTGTTCGCTACACTGAAGCCCTCGGTGCAACTCGTGACGGTACACGAATATCACCCGATCTCAATCTTGATGAAGTGAAAGCGCTGGCATTGATTATGTCGATCAAGCACGCCGCGGGAAAAATTCCGGCTGGCGGTGGCAAGGGGGGTATTGTCGCTGACCCCCGGCAGTTGAGCTCACGCGAATTCGAAGCGCTCTGCCGTGCGTATCTGCGCAAACTGGAGCCACGTGGTCCTGGCAGTGATATACCCGGTGCCGATATTGGAACCAATTTGCAGACAATGTCCTGGATGCTCGACGAATACGAAGCAATCACCGGCAGCCATGCACCGGCCGCGATCAATGACAAACCACCGATTCTTGGCGGGTCACTGGGTGGCTATGAAGCGACAGGTCGCGGCGTATTCGAGGTGTTCGAAGAAGCAGCGAACGAAATCGGACTCGAGATACGCGATGCCAGTGTCGCTATCCAGGGATTTGGCCAGGTTGGTTCCGTCTCGGCATTGATGTTTCACGAAGCCGGTTGCCGTGTAACCGCGGTCAGTGACAGCCACGGTGGCGTCTATTCAAAGGATGGTATCGATATAGCCGCCTTGCTGCAACACAAGCAGGCTACAGGCAGCGTCGCCGGATTTCCCGCAACAACAGCTGTGACGAATGAAGAATTGCTCATCAGCGATTGTGAGGTACTGGTACCGGCAGCCGTTCAGGGGGTCATCACAGAAAATAATGCAGCGCAACTGCGTTGCCGCATGCTGGTTGAGGCTGCCAATGCACCGACCACACTGGAGGCTGCTGAGATACTCGAGAGCAAAGGCATTACGGTGGTGCCGGATGTGCTTGCCAATGCCGGTAGCGTGCATCTGTGCCAGATGGAGCGCAGCCAGGGACTTAATGACAACTACTGGGACATCGAGCTGATCAATCGCCTGCGTCGGGAACGCCTGATCAAAGCTTTTCGTGCCGCGATGAATACGGCGGCCAGGTACCAGGTGAAATCGGTGCGCATGGGAGCCTGGATCAATGCGCTCAAAATGATTGAGGAGGCGGTTAAAGCCAGAGGCTGGTGCTAGACCGGAATTGCCAGGTCATCGCCACCTGTCGGGGAGCATAAAAGATCCGGGTTTTCATTCGCGATCAATTCCAGTGCTACGGCCGCATTGCGTACACGCTCGATTATCATCTCGTCATGGTACGCGGGCGGATTCCAGGGTGCATAAATCACTGCTTCCGACGGCCCCGGTTCAATCTTGAAATAACACGGTGATGTAACGCGCGCAATCTCTGCGGCCTCATAGAAACGTACAAAGCCACCCATCGAGTTGACCAGGCAAAGATAAATATCCATTGGTATGCGTATACTGCTGCGTATGGCTGATAACATCGCCAGGTCCAGATCGGCGAGCGGGTTGAAGGTATTGGCGCCGAGTTGTTCAGCGACGCGTGCGCCGGCCGGGTTTGCCTGTCCGGCAAACACGGAAAGCTTGAAGATCACATCCTCTGGAAGCACGCCTCTGTCGCGCAGTTGGCCGGCCAGCCACAGCATGCCTTCATCAGCAACCAGGAAGCCGCGAAAACCTGCCTCGATGCAACGCTCGACATCCCGGAGCCAGTGCCTTACAGCATTCATACCCCTCAGCCGCATGCCGGAGACGAGACCTTCGTTGGTGGCCAGCTGGCGGCCGATATCCCAGGCACGACGCGGTCCCGGTGTCATCACGACTTCTATCCGCCTGTCACGGGCTATCTGTGCAAATTCACGCAGTTCTGCGCGAGTCAGATAAGTCGCGCCGCCAACCGTAGCAATAATGCGATGAACAGGGACTGTCTGCCGTTCTGCCTCCAGTACCAGCGTCTCGAGCGCAGACACGCGCTCGACGCCGGATATCTCCATACGATAGTGTCCGCCATCCGGAAAAGTCAGATTGGAAGTTGGCAATGGGTTGTTATCATTAAGTGGCAGTCCGAGATCTTCCAGTGCCTGTTCCAGTTGCTGCATCATGTGCCCCTTTCAATACTGTCAATCAGAAAATATGTGTGCGACCATGATACACACGATACCATCGAGTAAAAAGGAGAACCGCATGCCGCTGACCAGCGCCGACATTATCAGGGATCCGATCGCATGCTATCCCGAGGCGACGGTTGCCTGTTTCGACCCGACATGCGGTGAACTCCCGCGCAGGCAACTGGATCAGGCGCGTACGGTTGCTTTCCTGCAGAAGCTTGCTGTTGCCGGCGCACCGGCGGCACTCGTTGCTTCCTCTACCGGTCAGGGACATTTGCGCACTGTCGACGAAATTGAAATGTGGTTTCGCTGTGCAGCCAAAGCTGAAACAGCCGAAATGCTGCTGTTTGCACTGCTGCGTCCCGAGGATGGCCTGGCAACCGGCGAACGTCTGCTGGATATGCTCTGCAAGATGAATTACCCGGTGGTTTTTCTGCGTCCCGGTACCGATCTGCCAGTGGATGCCGGCGACACAGCGGTCAGCGACAGTCTGGCACCCTTCGTCGAAGCCGCTTCTGCCCGCGGATTGGCGATCGGGCTTTATTCGATTTCTGATGTCAGTGGCATGCCGTTGACAGCGGATGCCGCCGCGCAGTTACTGACAGTCAGCGGTGGTGACAACATCGTTGCAATCAAGGTAACCGAGCTTGATTACGCGCAAAGCACCGCCCGCTTCCTGCGGCACCCGTCACTGCAACGCCTGAAGATTGTACAGGGCTGGGACCCTCACCTCGCCCGGGCGCTGCATGACGGACCCCGCTATGATCGTGACGGGCGTCAGCGTGTCGGCATCACCTCCGGCCTGATGTCGCTTGCTCTATACCAGTATCTGCATATCATGAAGGCAGCGTCCGAACACAACCGGGATGAGATGGCCATTGCCCGCGAAGCGGTTACCGCCCTGTTCCAGTCGATGCAGGATGATCCGCGTCACTTTGCCGATCTGCAACGCGCCAAATACATCATGGGCCTGGGACACCCGCTGACCGGTACCGTCACGCAGGACCAGGTCAGCCGAATTTTTACTGCACTTGAAAACATCCCTCGTGCTGAAGACCGTCGCCGCCTCGCCCGCAGCCTCGATCTCATGCAAGACGGTCCATTTCACAACCGCCTCGTTGAAATCGCGGCGTAACGATCCGGCAATGAAAGCGCTCTTGTTACTAAACCAGGTCGCGCGCTATCGTGCGTGACCAGTTTTGTGAAAAAATCCGCACGTCATCTTCGAAGGCATCGAGTTCAGCGTATATGTAGAAGTGCGTGGCATCAGCGGTCAGTACGGTTCGCGTTGTGGTTCGCACAGACCAGTTACCTCTGCTGAAACTGCGTTGTGTCCGGGTCTCGCCGCGGGGTGAAGAGAAATCATCCCCGCAATAGGTATACCAGTTCCAGATGGCATCGCTCACCTCGAGGTCAAGATCGGGAAAATAAGAGCTGCCCTCGTCCTTGATAACTTCCAGCACCGATTTATCGCTGGCCAGGTCACGATGTACCAGCCAGTTATGATGTGAAGGTTCGCGCTGTTCCACAATCGGCGTTTGTGCGCCTTCGGCCTGCTGGAATTCGATATCATTGTCAGCCGGTTTGCTGTTTCGTAGCGGAAGCAGCAGCTGACTGGTGTGCATGGATATATCCAGACGCACAGGTTGCGGCGGAGGCCATGCCAATGCCCAGTAGGAGGTGGACAGCGAAAGCCGGATCCTGTGCCCTGCGGGAAACATTTGTGCGATGTTATTGAGTTGCACCCTTACCCGGTACGTGCTGCCGGGCTCCAGTGGCCTGGGATCAGCATGTCCATCGCGGTGGGTCAGATTCAACAGGCCGTAGGTCACACGGGTCGCCTTGCCATCGGCAGCCACATCAGACAAGCGTGCCGCTACCATGGCGACCGGCTGACTGGCACTGAGCTCCAGCTCCACGACGGGTGCCCCGAGGATTTCGATATTCTGTTCCAGCGCTGCAGTCTCATAGACAAGCGCGCCACCATCCTCTTCACGCTGATCATGTGGCAGATCCGGTGCAGCGGTGTAGGAGCACCACTTACCGGCAAACAGGCCAACGCTCAACGGTGATTCGATGGACGCTGTTTTTACACCACTGTCATCGGCAGTGTCTGACTCCAAGAGGCGATCAGGTGAAAGATACAGTTTCCACAACTTTTGTTCAGTGGGCGGCCAGGTTGATTCGGCGACCCAGCGTCCAGGCCTGTATTCATAGCGTGTCGTTGGTGGCACCGAATTCAGCATCCAGGCGCGCAACATGGGTTCATTCATGATCCCGGTCGCTTTGTCTTTAAGCCAGTAATCCCACCAGCGCAAAGCTTCCTGTAAAAAACCGATGGCCGGTCCGGGAATACCACGGTGAGGATAGCGATGTCCCCAGGGACCTATCAGACCGAGACGAGGTACTTCCAGGT
>JASFVM010000028.1:0-15154 GCA_050049835.1 Gammaproteobacteria bacterium | reverse complement strand
CGCGGTAAATACACGCTGCTGTGGCGTCGTTCCCTGCTCCACCAGGGCGACCGGTGTGCTGGCGGGCAATCCATGCGCCACGAGCTCTTTGCACAAAGTTGGTGCGCCATGTAATCCCATGTAAAACACCACTGTCTGGTTAGGATGGGCCAGTGCTTTCCAGTTGAGATCAACAGAACCGTCTTTCAGATGCCCTGTAACAAAAACACAGGACTGCGCATAATCCCTGTGGGTTAACGGAATACCCGCATAACTGGAGCATCCGCTTGCCGCAGTGATTCCGGGCACAATCTGGAACGGCACATTTTCCTGTGCCAGGGTTTCTATTTCTTCTCCTCCCCGGCCAAATATAAACGGATCACCGCCCTTTAATCGCAGCACGCGCTTTCCTTCCTTCGCAAGGCGTACCAGCAACTGGTTGATGTTTTCCTGCTTCATCGTATGCTTGTCACGCGCTTTGCCGACATAGATGATTTCTGCGTCCCTTCTGACCAGGTCCATGATGGCTGGCGATACCAGCCTGTCATAGACAACGACATCGGCTTTCTGCATAAGACGCAAGGCACGAAAAGTGAGCAGGTCCGGGTCTCCGGGTCCCGCACCGACCAGAAACACCTCGCCTACCATTCGTGGTGATGCGGCCCCGTCCACGATCGCCTTCTCCAGCATTTTTCCCGCTTCCTGGTCGTGGCCGGTAAACACCAGCTCGGCGACAGGGCCCTCAAGTATTGATTCCCAGAAATGCCGTCTCTGTTCAACATTGGGGAATACTTCCTTGACGCGCTGACGAAAGCTTTCCACCAGCGCACCCAGCCTGCCGTAGGCAGCGGGAACAAGACCTTCCAGACGTGTACGTATCAATCTTGCCAGTACGGGTGATGTGCCGCCGGTAGACACGGCAATCTGCACTGGCGAGCGGTCGATAATCGATGGCATGATAAAGCTGCAGATGTCAGGATTATCAACCACGTTTACCGGTAGATTTCGTGCCCTGGCTTCTGCAGCGATTTGCGTATTCAAAGCCTGCTGACCCGCAGCAGCTATCACCAGCGCGCAGTTATCGAGATCTTCCGACTGGAAACCGCGGCTGACATGCCTGATCTTGCCGGCTGATACCAGGGCAGCAAGCTCATCACAGATTTCAGCTGAGACCACGGTAACATCGGCACCTGCTTTACGTAAAAGGCTTACCTTCCTGGCTGCTAAAGCACTTCCACCTGCAACCAGACACGGGCGCTGTTTGATCTGGTAAAAAATCGGTAGATAGTCCACTGGGTCTCCGCTTCTGTAAAACACCTATCCAGTACAGGATGAGGCCAGGAAAATGTACGATCAATTTATGTGAGTTAAATGGATGCGGGCAATTTATCCAGTTCACCGCTCTGGTTGATTGCCGCAAGATCATCAAAGCCACCAACATGGTGATCACCAATAAATATCTGCGGCACCGTATGCCTGCCGGAAATTTCTTTCATATGCTCGTACAAAGCCGGGTCCTCATCAACCTTGATGACCTCGTATTCCAGACCCTTACTGTTTAACAGGCGTTCAGCTGCCCTGCAGTAGCCACATAACCGTGTCGAATACACCCTGATCACACTCGATGTCATACTTTCGCTCTTGTACCAGAACAATGTCCGGGATAACTAACTCTCTATGAAATGAATATAACTGCTACAACTGTGCCCTCATCGCAATCCATTGATCACTCGTCGGGTTGGTCAGTCAATAGCAAGCCCATGAAATTCGAGGCTGGTATTATACTCAATCGGGAATATCTTGAGAATGAGAACTATTGGGTAAGTGGCGGTGGCGCCACACGCAACACTTCTTCGATGGTTGTCAGGCCCTGTGCAACCTTGCTCGCACCGCTGAGCCGGAGCGGAATAAGGCCCTCTTTCAAAGTCTGTTGCCGAATTTCTGAAATATCGCAGGACGCATTAACAAGCTTGCGCAACTTGCTGGTCAAAGTAAACATTTCATAAAGGCCCATACGCCCGCGGTAACCGGTGTTACGGCACTCGAGACAGCCAACCGGCTGCATGACATGATCGGGCTTTTTCGACCGCCAGGGCCTGACCAGTGCGTTCCATTCTTCATCGCTTATTTCTGTTGGCTGTTTGCAATGCGGGCACAACGTCCGTACCAGTCGTTGCGCCATGACACCAAGTATCGACGATTGCAGCAAATAAGGCGGCACACCGATATCCAGCATCCTGGTAATTGCGGATGGGGCGTCGTTGGTATGCAAGGTCGATAAAACCAGGTGTCCGGTTAGTGCGGCCTGGATGGCCATTTCCGCCGTTTCCATATCACGAATTTCACCAATCATGATGATATCGGGATCCTGGCGCATCAAAGTTCTGACACCGGTAGAAAAATCGAGGTCAATATTTCTCTGCACCTGCATCTGGTTGAAACTTGGCTCAACCAGTTCGATTGGATCCTCGACCGTGCATACATTGACTTCAGGTTTTGCCAGCTGCTTCAGGGTTGAATACAGCGTGGTGGTTTTACCTGAACCTGTTGGTCCGGTTACCAGAATAATGCCATTCGGCTGACTGATCATCGATGTCCAGGCTTCATTATCGCGCTCGCTGAAACCCAGCTCCCGGTAGTTCCTCACCAGCACTTCAGGATCAAAGATGCGCATCACCAGTTTTTCACCGAATGCCGTTGGCATCGTCGACAGGCGTAACTCAACTTCCTGCCCATCAGGTGTCCGTGTTTTCAGCCGGCCGTCCTGGGGCCTGCGCTTCTCAGCAACATCCATACGCCCGATAATTTTTATCCGGCTGGCGACCGCTGACATCACACTGGTTGGAATCTGGTAGACATCGTGCATGACACCATCGATACGAAAGCGCACATTACTCATATCACGGCGCGGCTCAAGGTGGATATCGCTGGCGCGTTGATCAAAGGCATATTGCAACAGCCAGTCAACAATATTGACCACATGCTGATCGTTGGCGTCCAGCTTTCCTGTACGACCCAACTCCATCAACTGCTCAAGATTCTGTATGTTGCCTGCTACCGGATGACCGCTTGTTTGCGCTCCAACGACAGACTTCGAAACAGTGTAAAACTCGAGCAAATAGTGGCTGATGTCTTCCGGGTTCGATATGACTATTTCAAAATCTTTTCTGTGAATCCGACTGAGCTCATCCATCCACTCCTTGTCGTAGGGCTGAGCTGTGGCCACCGTTATGGTTGTATCATTCACCCTGATCGGCAGCACATTGAATCGTGCCGCGTAGGCATACGACATGACATCTGTAACTGCCGGCACATCAATTTTCAGCGGATCTATCCGGGCATAGGTAAAACCCAGGCGGCTGGCAAACCATTCGGTCAACACTTCAATGGATAACAGCCGCGAATGTTCAGGGTGCTTCCAGTTGCGCTCTGCAATGATCTGCAAAGGGTGCTTTTTACTGTATTCTTTGCCGACCGCGAGCGTACGCAGCATGTGCGCATTCTCCTTATCAACAAGGCCGTCCTGTTCCATCCAGGACAGAATCTCATGCAAATCCAGCTTGCGCTGTTTCTGTTTATCCATCACTGCATTCATATAGAACATCTCGCTGGCCTGCCGGAAGAGCTACCTGGTCGTCGGCAGCACATCAAAGCTGTCCGGAACAGGCGTATTGTTTTCTGTTATTACCTCTATATTAGTCACTTTTGCGTATTCCGGGCCGATTTCCAGCCATTTCGCGAAAGCACCGAGCTGTTGTTCAGAGCCGCAGGCAAGGACCTCGACGCGCCCATCGAACAGATTGCGTACCCAGCCGCTGAGCCCCAGGGCTCGTGCTTCGCGCCGGGTGCTGTCGCGATAGAACACACCCTGGACACGACCGGAAACAAGGAATCGTCGGCAAATCATGGCAGCCTGATGGTTGCTGGCTGTCCCGCCCTGTAGACGTCTTCAGAATCGATTTCAAATTCGACCTCGAGCAGGTAACGCCCATCGATTTGACCTGTTTCCGTACGCATGCCGAGCGATTTCACCGTTGCCGTATACTGTTGCTGTGCAATCAGGACAGTTGCCGACTGCCCCGTTTTCAGCGGCTGTATTGCAGCCAGCGGCAGCCAGGCCCTTGCGGCCATCACGCCTGTTTTAGCCAGCACCAGCAGAGGCTGTGACCGTTGCTCCGCCACCAGCATCTGTCCGGGTTCAACATTGCGTTCGATAACCCATGCATCCCATGGCGCGATGGCGCTGGCCCGTTTTTTCTGCCATTGTGCATGGCTGAGCCGGGCGCGGGCGGCGCTCAGCTCAGCGCTTGCTTTTTCATACCCATGCCGTGCCCGCTGTAATTCAACATCGGCAAGAACTGTCTGCTCGTAAAGCGACTGCGCATGTTCATAATCACGTTTTGCATCAGCCAGCACCGGCTTGCGCGCAGCCACTTCGGCAGCATACCGACTGATCCTGATCTCGATTGGCTCAATATCAAGTTCAACGAGTTTCGTACCCTGTCTGACCCTGTCGCCCACGCGTACATAGACACTCGCGACACCACCATCCAGTGGAAAATTGACCACTTGCAGCACCGCCCAATCGAGCACTGCTTCATGCTCTCCAGCCTTTACATAACAGGCAGTTGATACCAGAACAATCAGGGTAAAAACTTGCAGTAATTTCCGGATAAACTGTCTCATGGCCTATGCGTCATCAATGTTGAATAGTTGTTCAGGGTTTTTGCCAAGCATCAAGTACAGCTTCATCCAGGCCAGTGCCATCTCGTATTGATTCTTTGCCTGCTCGTAGCGGACCCGGGAAGTGTTCACCATGGCATCACCCAGCGTGGCCCTGATTTCCAGCTCGTATTCTCCCCGTGCCCGGTCCAGCTCGAGTTCAGCGCGGGCGGAAGCCACCTCCAGTTCCTGCTGCCTGATCTGCATCTGCAAAATCTGCTGCCAGAATTCAGCTGTCCGCTTGCGCAACCAGGCTTCATGTTGCTTGACATCAGCACTTGCCTGTAGCCACTCGGCTCTTTTCTCGGCAATTTCTGAACGTGCCGCGCCGTCTTCATTCAATGGAATGACAAGATTCAGACGGGCACGCGCATCATCACGATTTGGTGTCACGCGGCTGTATTCAGAGTACTGGAATGTCGCATCCAGTGTTGGTCGTATACGCTTCTGCGCAGCATCAAGCGCGAGGCGAGCGGCTGTTTCCCTGTTGCGCTTCGCCTGCATTTCCAGGTTGCTTTGCATGACTGTCGTTACAAGTGTGTCGAGCTCATCCGGGGTTTGGCCAGCCGTTCTCACATCCGGTCTGGCAAGATCGGTCGAAAGCTGGCCCGGCCGGTTGATCGCAATAGCAAGCAATGCCCTGCTCGTGCGCTGCATGGTCTCGCTGGCATTGCGCTGTGTCAGTGCTGTCAGATAAGCATTTTCACTTTGCAGTAACTCAACGTCGGAAACCTGCTGCAAAGCATGGCGTTCCCTGGTGCGATCGTAACGTACATAATGCATCGCCATTGATTCGTTGTCCCAGACATACTTGAGATCAGCCAGTAATACTTCGAAATAATGCCTGCTTATGTCGATTACCTGCTGACGGCGGGTGTGCTCATATTCCAGCTTGCTCGCCATGATCAGGTGTTCGGCAGCACCGACCTTGCCGCCGGTTACACCGAAATCATACAGCACTTTGCGTACATTCAGCTGGGCTATGTTGTCATCATGGGTCTGATCCAGCGCCAGCTCGTTGGGCTGCACCCAGCCCGCAGTGAGACTGACTGATGACTCCAGCGCATAATTGCTCCCTGCCTCCTCGAGCTCGGCTTCCGCTACGCGTTCTTCTGCTTGTGCAGCCACCAGTGCGGGATGTGAACTCTCTGTACCTGCAGCAATTGCATACTCCAGGGTAAGTGGTGACGGTAATGGTTCAGCCGCCTGCACGCCGGCTTTCGTACCAGGCAGGCAAGCTGCAAGAATCAACCAGCAAAGCCCGGCTACAGGTCCTGGTCGGTACTGTAAGATTGAAATTGACAACTCAGGACTGTTTCTGTTGTTCTCGTTTATAACGATTGAAGCTCATAGATCTGTATATTTCATCAACGACATACTGCCCGAGCAATAAAAATTCTTCGACATCATTGGTGGCTCCGGTGTAGCGTGCAACACGCTTGCCATTGAGATCAAAGAACGCAAATACGGGTGTAGCACGTACCCGGTTCTGCTTGAATGCAAAATCTTTTTCGACAGTCTGCTGAGCATTAAAATCAGTAATCTCCAGGTCACCCTCAATATCTACATGAAAGATAAGAAAGTGTTGTCGATAATACTCCTGCACTATTGACTGGTTCAGTATGGTGGTGCGCATACGATGACAGTAAGGACAGTCTTCCTGCTGGAACATAATGAGCACGCCTTTCTTGTCATTGTCCTTTGCATTTTCCAGCTCCTCAGCAAAATTGCCGAAACTTTCACTGAAGAAGTGCGTTTCAGGATCCCGCACTTCGGCTGCAGCCGGTGGCGACAACAATGCATAAACAAGAATGCACATCATGAAATAACAAAAACAAACTGCTCTGTTCATAATCGAAACCATCTCAAACAGGTAGACAAACAGCTTACGCAAATGTTGCGGTCATGCACGAAGATTATAATAGCCGGGAACAAAAAAAAGGCCCGCGAACGGGCCTTTTTTCATCAGACGTTTTGCTGGTTTATTTTGCGAGGTAGTCCAGATCGGACTGCTCAACATCACCGACTGACCATGCACCACGTGTCTTGGCGTGGTTAACAGCAGCATCGATTTCAGCTGATGATGCCCCACGGTCAATACCAAATGTCTGTCCCGGGAATATCAGGTCAGGATCCTTGATCTGGTCGCGGTTAGCTTTGTAGATCAGCGGCCACTGGTACGGATCGCCATAGATTGAACTCTTGCCTGAGATATTCCACAGGTTATCACCGCGTACAACGGTGTAATTGTCGCTAGCCCCACCTGCTGCGGCTGCAGAGGAGTCATCAAGACCGGCGCTTATCCTGTCGAGGAACTTCTGATTTTCAAGCTTGGCCTGTGCCTGGGCATCTTCAGCCTGGGCGAGTGCCTTGTTGGCGAGTTTCAATGCTTCTTCATCATTGCCTTCTTCCAGCGCTTTTTCGGCACTCGTGATAATCTTGCCGGTATCACGCCATTCAAAGCCGAGGGCAGCAGCCTCAGCATTGGCAGCCTTGGCATCAGCGATTGCCTGTTCGGCAGCGCTCTTGCCATCACCTGTAGTAGCACAACCTGCCAGCAGTCCAAGGCTCAGGACAACGGCAGCAAATAAACGCGCAGTGGTTCGCAGTGTCATAAATCTCTCTCCAGATACGGGAATTTTGATTAGTGGTTATAGGGTCGTTATTCTTGTTGGGTAATTATAGATGCAAACGCTATCAATGTGTGCAAATACTGTCAAGAACAATCACGTATATTAGGTAACCCTTTTATACCCGGGTTACATCCAGTATGCTTGCCCTCTCGCTGACAGGAGACCACTGATGACTTCGGCTATCAAGATATTTCATAATCCACGCTGCAGCAAGTCGCGCCAGACCATGCAACTTATTGAATCCATTGGCTTTATACCTGAGGTCATTGAATATCTGAAGCAACCGCCCGGCTACGATGAGCTGGCCGAAGTACTCGGCCTGCTCGGTATGGAGCCTCGCGAACTGATGCGCAGCGGGGAAAAGGCCTACCAGGAAAACAACCTGGACGACCCTGGCTTGAGCCGCGAAGACCTGATCAAAGCGATGATTGACAATCCGATACTGATCGAGCGACCCATCGTGATCCACAATGGCAAGGCCATCATCGGGCGCCCACCTGAAAAAGTACGGGAAATTCTGTGATGCGCGAGATTCTTGTACTTTATTACAGCCCGGGCGGCACGACGGCCGAGATGGCCAATGTGATTGCCCGTGGTATTGAGCAGGTTGATGGCATGCACGCACGGATTCGCACCGTGCCTCCCGTCTCACCGGTATCGGAGCAGGTAGAGGACACGATCCCGACAAGCGGACCGCTTTATGCCAGCAATGACGACCTTGAACAATGCGATGGACTGGTCATGGGCGCACCGACACATTTCGGCAACATGCCGGCCGCGCTGAAGCACTTCATCGACAATACCAGCACGCTGTGGATGTCAGGCGCCCTCGCCGGCAAACCTGCCGCGGTATTTACTGCCAGCACCAGTTTACATGGTGGCCAGGAGTCAACTCTGCTCACGATGATGTTGCCTTTGCTCCATCACGGGATGTTAATCGTAGGATTACCTTACACACAGATTGAACTGTTCCGCACCAGGACCGGCGGAACACCCTATGGTGCCAGCCGCCTGACCGATGACCTGGAACAGCATCCGCTCAGCGAAGAAGAGCACCAGTTGTGTCTGACGCTTGGTCAGCGCGTCGCGGATACTGCAAAGAAACTGCGTGATAACTAACCGACGCAAGAACATGCAACTCAACAGCATCAAAATATCACACTGGATGACACTTGCCGGCTACTTCGGCCTGGTCATCGGTATTTATGTCTGGCATATGTGGATCAATAAAACGCCTGATCATGCCATCTCGATTATGTTGATTGTCCAGCTTGGTCCATTGATGTTCCCGCTGCGCGGCCTGCTGGCAGGCAGGATATACACCCACGCATGGTCTATGTATCTGGCTATTTTCTATTTCGTGGTGGGTGTATGGTATGCGGGCGCTGATGAAGGCATGTGGTATGGCATGTACATCATCGCCAACAGCATGCTGTTCTTTACCGGCACGCTGTTATATACGCGCTATGCCAGCAAACAATCTTCCGAATAGACCTGTAAACGCATCAAGTTTCTCACAATATCAGCATCTGATTTAACGCAGAGTGCGCAAAGACGCAAAGGGCACAAAGGAAACTCGAGTTAATAAAGAAATAAAAGCCGAAGCTGCCAGCCAGATAATAACCAGAATGCAGACAGCAATATTAACCGCAAATAAATGGTTTGTTGCCGTAACATAATCATTATCAATGCTTCATTTACGCAGGCCGACGCCTGAAGATAACCGTCATCCTTTGAGCTTTTTAATGAAACACACACCACCAGTATTCTTTGCGTTCTTTGCGTCCTTTGCGTCTCTGCGAACTTTGCATTTCAATAACCAAGCCACAGCAATGGCAACACATATTGCGTACTAATCATCATCAGATTCCAGCACGGTTTTAATAAACGGAATAGTCAGCTTGCGCTGCATGGCCATGGAGGCCTTGTCGAGATGGTCCAGCCGTTCGAACAAATCAAACAGGCTCCTCGGATAATGGCTCAGCAGGTAATTTGCCACATTCCCTGTCATGACCAGCCCTGATTGCTCTGCACGCTTTTGCATGGCCTTGATCTTGTTTTCATCATCCAGCTCCAGTAGATGAAATACCGGGCCCCAGGTCAGTCGTGAACGAAGATCCGGCAGATCTATCTGGCTGGACTCGGGTGACTTGCCGGCCGCAAACAATATACGCTTGCCGGCGTCCCTGACACGGTTGATCAAATCAAACAGACCTTCTTCCCAGGCGCCTGCTTGCAGCAGCACATCAATATCGTCGATGCAAATCATGTCCAGCTGCTCGAGGCCTTCAAATATACCAGGCGAACTGTGAATAATCTCACCTGCGGGCATATAGCAGACGGCCATCGCTGATTGAGATGCAAGATTACAGGCAGCCTGCAGCAGATGGCTTTTACCTTTTCCCCTGTCAGCCCAGATCAGCAGCTGCGTTTCGCCCTCACCACGCGCCATTTTTCTGACCAGGTCGACTACCAGCTGATTCTGCCCGGCGATATATGAATCAAAAGTAAACCGCTCACGAGGTTCGAAAGTGAGCGGCAGCTGTTGATAACCTTGCTGCATCATTGTCAAGCGTGATTACTTGCGATAGTTATATCGCAATACTGTCTGCAGTTCGGGATTAACTCCCGGCTGTATCGCATCAACCAGGGGCTCGAACTTTCTGTCAGTTGAAACCAGTCGGGTAAAGTCATCCATATCACCGCGCAGATCAATCAGAAAAACAACATCGTGCCTGTCCACGCGCACCACATGCACCCTCCTGACCGCCGTCAGCTCCTCGAAAAACTGCTGAATATTGCGATAGTCGCTCAATGTATCAACATTATGGATCTCAACCAGCAGGCCGGGCTCACTGATACCGGTACGCTCCAGCACCGCATAGTATTTGCCAATCTCGTCAGCGGCCAGATCAATACCTTCAGCAATCAGCGTATTGTAATCGCTGCCACTCAGGGACCAGCTGTGGGCGGATTTTTCCACGAACAGCGCCCAGTCGGCTTTCCAGTCGTTTCCGGTCCATGACAAGCGGCCAACAATCGCCGGTCCTCTGGTATAACGTTTTGATGCTGCGGCAACTGGCTGTTCAAATGCTGCCCATACATCGGTAAAGCCAAGCTTCTGCTGGTCCCTGAGATCATAGATTGGCCAGAGCAATGGCAACCCCCGCCGGGCCATGGAATCTTCGACAGAATCTTTCAATCTGGACGTATCGCTGTCTTTGAGCACATAACGGTCAGCGCCATCACGCACTGCCAGCCATACCACCGCCTCGCTGCGATGTTCTCCCCATACAGGCTGGCCATTCTCACGCAACAGGTTGATTATCTTGCCCGCGTTATACTGCACCTTGAGGCTGTATGACACCGCGGCGGTTTCTGCTACTGCCGACAGCGGCACATCGGCAGATTTCTGTTTTGCCGGCACTTCCGCATAACTGAACTGCTGTACATAGGACGCCGGCGTTGCCGGGTTGACATTCTGCAACACAGAACGGCTTCCGGAGACCCGTATCAACACCTGCTCCAGCCCCTTGCTGAAAGCGGCTGAACGCACCGTGCGACTCTGGTCAGGCACCGGAAATTCAACATCATACAAATTATTTACGACAACTGCCCTGGCCAGGGGTGTGGCCGTGGCCAGAATAACAAGCAGACCGACTGCAGCGAGAAAGCGCCCGGCGTAAGTGTGTATAAAAAAGGTTTTCATTCTGAACAACAATAATCCGAAAACACTAAATTGGACCATCAGGAGCGTGTACAATACCACACATGAACACCCTCTGAAGAAGTTATGCCTGAACAAAAACAACAAAAACCCCTGAGTTACCGCGATGCGGGCGTTGATATTGATGCCGGTAACGCGCTTGTGGAGAAAATCAAGCGCAGTGTCGCCAGCACCAATCGACCTGGTGTACTGGGCAGCCTTGGTGGATTCGGCGGCCTGTTTGAACTGCCGCTCGATCGCTACAAACATCCTGTACTGGTTTCCGGAACAGACGGCGTTGGCACAAAACTGAAACTGGCTATACAGCTGGGCAGACACAACACCATCGGCATCGACCTGGTGGCCATGTGTGTCAATGACATCCTGGTGCTGGGCGCAGAACCGCTGTTCTTTCTCGATTATTATGCCACCGGCGCCCTTGATACCCGTATCGCAGCTGACGTGATTGAAGGTATTGCCGAAGGCTGCAGGCAATCCGGCGCCGCACTGATTGGCGGCGAGACGGCCGAAATGCCCGGGATGTATCAGTCGGGTGATTATGATCTTGCCGGATTCTGCGTTGGCATCGTCGAAAAAGACAGCGCCATAGATGGCAGCAAGGTAAAACCCGGTGATGCATTGATTGCACTGGCATCCAGCGGCCCTCATTCCAATGGATATTCATTAATCCGCAAAATCATTGAAGTCAGTGGCAGCGATCTCAGTGAAGACTGCGGCGGCATTCCGCTGGCTGATGCGCTGCTCGCACCGACAAACATATATGTTTCAGCGCTGAAAGACATCATCGAGAATATCGATATCCATGCCCTTGCGCATATTACCGGCGGCGGCCTGCTGGAAAACCTGCCACGTGTCCTGCCACAGCATACACGCGGCATCATCAACACAGACAGCTGGAGTATGCCGGCGGTGTTTGAATGGCTACAGCAAAACGGCAACGTTGAACAAACAGAAATGTACCGCACATTCAACTGCGGTGTCGGCATGGTAATTGTCGCTGCTGAGGATGATGCAGCAGCAATTCTGCAAATGCTTGAAGACAGCGGAGCAACTGCGTGGCAACTTGGCAGAATAGACTCATCGAGTGGTGACCCTGCCGTTATCTTCGAATAATTGTAAAACGTGTTGTTGTGACAAAAAAATCGATCGTCATATTGATCTCTGGCAGCGGCACCAACCTGCAGGCAATTATTGATGCAGTAGAACAGGGCAGGATCAATGCCACCATTGCAGCAGTGTGCAGCAATCGCCCTGATGCTAAGGGCCTGCAACGCGCCGAACGTGCGCACATTAACACTGTTGTTATAGATCAGGATGAATATGAAGACCGCTCCTCATACGATGACGCCCTCATCACGGAGATTGATAAATATGAGCCGGATCTGATAGTCCTGGCAGGCTTTATGCGCATCCTGAGCGAAAAATTTATCAACCATTTCCACAATATCATCCTGAACATTCACCCTTCCCTGCTACCTGAACTCAAGGGACTACACACTCATCGAAGAGCCCTCGAAACATCGAAACAGACGCATGGCGCCAGTGTGCATTTTGTCACTGATGAACTCGACAGCGGCCCTGTTGTCTTACAGGCTGAAGTGCCAGTACTTCCGGATGATAACGAAGAAACCCTCGCTGCACGCGTACTGCAACAGGAACATATCATCTATCCAATGGCAATTGCCTGGTATATTGATGGTAGACTTGAACTGGATGGCAACAAGATATTAATAGACAACAAGGTAATGCACAGGCCTGCACAATGGAAAGCGAATCAACTTATCCTTTCAAAACCATAATAATGTATCTTGTCTTAATGCTGGCAATTGTTCTATCGCCAGTCACAGTGACGGCCAGAGACCTGCCTCACGAGTTCTCTGCAGTGTATACACTGGAGATGTACAACACCGTTCTGGCCCGAGCTACGTATACGCTAAAGCATACTGACAACGGTCTGTTCATGAAACAGTCAACACGCCCGGTTGGCCTTGTAGCACTCCTCAGAGATGACAAAATCGACGTCCGCAGCGACATGGTTATTGACAATGATCGCATCCTGCTGGTCAGCTATGACTACAGGCACACCGGTGACGACAAGGACCGCAACGTCAATTTCAAGATTAACTGGCAAACCAGCGGTAAACAGAATAAAAACGGCAAGGTTTCAGGCGTTTACGAAGGCGATAACGTCGCACTGGAAGTAGATCAGCCTGTATGGGATCCATTATCGATACAGGTGCCCTTGATGCTCGACGCTGCAAGGAATCTGCCGCCACACGAGCACGGTATGTTTTTAAAGGGTGAATTCAAATACTATCTCTTCGAGAACCAGGGCAACGATGACGTCAGCTTCGACGGGAAAGAATATAATGCGGTGAAGATAGCCGGCAAGGAAACCAAAAGAGACCGTGCAATGTATGCATGGCTGGTTCCTGAACTGCACTATCTGCCTGTGAAAATCGAACAGTGGAAAGAAGGCAAACTGAAATCCACTGTCAAGCTTGAAAGCGTAACCTTTAACAGCAGTAACGACCCTCTTACAGCCAGTGCAAACAATAACCCCACCGGCTTATGAAAAACGACCATGGTGAGGAAGAATGGGTCAGCAAATCGCAAAAAAAGCGCGAGTGTGATGCCCTGCAAAAGATCGGTGAACGACTGCTGAAGTTGAAGCCTGATGACCTCTCACTTATCGACTTGCCGACAGAGCTGGCCGCAGCACTTGAGGATACCCGCCAGATACACTCCAACAGTGCGCTCAAACGCCAACGCCAGTACCTGGGCAAGCTGATGCGCACATGTGACCACGAAAAGATTGAACAGCAACTGATCAGCGTCGAACACAGAAACGACACCAACACCGCTCAGTTCAGAAAAATCGAAAAATGGCGTGACAGGCTGCTTGATAAAGACAAGGATGTACTGGGAGAGATAATCGAAGAACATCCGGACCTGGACCGTCAGCACATTCATAACCTTGTACGCACGGCCGCAAAAGAAGCCTCTGCCAACAAACCGCCATCCGCCTCGAGAAAACTGTTCAAATACCTGCGGGAGATATCATCAGCAACTGTCGAGTAATGTCAGGAAGGATTCGCTGCAGTAAACTTCTGCTTACTCTCGCAGAGGCGCAGAGCACGCAAAGGTGAGATAATATTTTATTTGTCGCAATGCATTTACATTTCTCAGCGTGCTCTGCGCCTCTGCGAGAACTATAACTGCAAAAGCCCAGGATAACCGAAATTGACGAAAGATCTCAGATAGCAGCCGGCAATAAAAATCGAACAGTCAAACCAGAATACGTATGTCCGTATATGTATCAGGTATAACTGATCTTGCAGTTCAGTCGCTTGTGCTGTAATGCCGGGAAGTTCTTTCTGGTCTTGCGTAATTTTTCCAGATCGATATCAGAAACCACGACACCCGTACCATGCGGCAGCCGATTCAGCACCACACCCCAGGGATCAATTATCATGCTGTCTCCGTGCGTTTCACGGCCATTGATATGGTAACCGCCCTGATCCGGTGCAACCATGTAACAGAGATTTTCTATCGCACGCGCACGCAGCAGCGATTCCCAATGCGCTTTCCCGGTCAAACTGGTGAAAGCGGACGGTAGCACACAGATTTCCATACCTACATCAGCCATTGCCCTGAACAGCTCAGGAAAACGGAGATCATAGCAAATAGCCATACCCAGCTTACCGAAGGGTGTATCAACGACAACTACGTCGTCACCAGGCTCTATCGTCTCTGATTCGTTGTAACTTTCTTTACTGGCTTCCAGCACAACGTCAAAAAGATGGATCTTGTCATAACGTGCGACCATATCGCCTTTATCGTTGTACAGCAGCGAGGCACTGAAAACCTTACCTGTAACACCGGACTGTATCGGGATAGTACCGCCAACAATCCAGATCTCATGCTTACGCGCCTGTTGTGACAGAAATTGCTGGACTGGGCCTTCGTCAGGTGCTTCAGCGATCGCCACCTTGTCCATTTCAGACAGTCCCATAATTGCAAAATTCTCCGGTAACACCACCAGCTCGGCTTCCTGCTGGACTGCTGTCTTGATCAGTTTTTCGGCCTCTTC
>JASFVM010000027.1:0-15168 GCA_050049835.1 Gammaproteobacteria bacterium | reverse complement strand
CCGCGACATCGAATGGCCGGCCATTCACCCTTCAGCCGTGATACATGAATCAGCCAGCATAAGCAAGGATGCCATTATCGGACCCGGGGTCGTCATCGGTCGGAATGTAAAGATAGGGCGAGGCAGCATTATCAAAGCCAATTGTGTCATCGAGCAGGATGTTGTTATCGGTGAAGACTGCATCCTGTATCCCGGCGTTGTTGTTTCCTATAACTGCGAACTGGGTGATCGTGTCATTCTGAAGTCAGGCTGCGTAATCGGTATGGAAGGTTTTGGCTTTGCTCAGGACGAACAAGGCCACAGCCATCGCATCCCGCAAACCGGCAAGGTCATCATAGAAGATGATGTATTGTTCGGCTCCAATTGTAATGTCGACCGCGCAACGTATGATGTTACGCGGATTGGCGCAGGCAGCAAATTCGATGCGCTTTGCCATATCGGGCATAACGTTGATATCGGTGAAGATTGTGTCATGGTTACACAAAGCTCCATCGGCGGATCAACCACTCTGGGCAAACGCGTCATGATCAGCGGCCAGTGTGTTGTAACAGACCATGTGACAGTCTGTGATGATGTAGCGCTTGTACAACGCGCAGGCGTCATTAATGACGTCAAGGAACCCGGCATATACGCAGGCATGCCAATTCAGCCGATGAAGGATTACTTCAGAAACTCGGCTGTTGCCCATAAACTGGTTGAACTGCGAAAACAGTTGCGCCAGCTCGAAATGCAGGTAAAAAAACTTTCTGCAAAGGAGTAAGCATGTTGATACGCAAACTTATATTTCCCATCAAGCCGGCAGGTCCGGGCATATTGCAGGCCAATGAGAAAATCAAACATGCTGATCGGGCTTACCTGTGGAACAGGGGCAAGATAATTATTTCACCGGCGCCCTGACCACAGCCAGCGCAAACATGCCGGTATAATACAGGGCTACTTCAACAAATGGGGTATACATCTATGCAACATCCAGCACTACTCCTCGCACCGTTGCTTCTGTCAGCATGCCAGTCGATGCAATCAAATGATCCATCATCGCTTTTCTTTACAATCCCGCCAGACTCAACCCTGTCCCTGAATAAAAACCTCGAAATCACCGAGGGCAATACGCATGTGCTAATCCAGCACGGTAAACCGACTACAGAGAACCACAGAAATCAGTACGACCTCGGCTGCCGTGTCAGTTTCAGAGAGTTTGGCCCGAGGACTGTAACACCCGAAATATTCAATATACAACGCACCGAACACAACGAGGGCTGGGTATCAAGGCCGAAT
The DNA here is from genome assembly GCA_050049835.1 of Gammaproteobacteria bacterium. Taxonomy (GTDB): domain Bacteria; phylum Pseudomonadota; class Gammaproteobacteria; order SZUA-229; family SZUA-229; genus JABDQW01. The sequence goes on along the minus strand of JASFVM010000027.1, from coordinate 13,893 downwards.
ATATACTTCTATTCAACCGAAATATATCTCAGCTCCGGCAAGGGCACAGACATCATTAAAATGGAATGCGGAAACTGGGCTTCATGGCCATCAAACAACTTCAGCATTGCCGATATCGAGCAGACTCTCGGTGACTATTTCAGCTTTTCATTCAATCCTTCAGAAACCACAAAACAATAAACCAGGACAGGAGCCAGTTCTGCCTGCTCCTGCCCTGAATTACGCAGTCCCGCTGCAATTTGCATAACAGCTGCACGTTTTCTCTTTAGTCAATAGCCGCACCTGTATTGACACCTTGTTCAGATGCGGTCTCCAGCTGTTCCGGCATACTCACATCCCTGAACAAATGCATATCAATAACACGTGCTGAAGCACCATCATAAAAACCGCACTCATCAACGAATGTTTTCGGGTTTACGAAGGTACCAAACAGCATGTCAATAACCGGTAGTTCACAATAATTGTTACGATGACTGCCGCGTTGATGATGTACGCTGTGGCTTTCCGGTCGCACTGTGATATAACCCAGCCAGCGTGGCGTATGGATATTGGCATGCGACAGAAAAGCCATGAAAGTCACTGTCAGCAGTGTCAGCGTAGCCGCCTCCGCAGTAACACCGACGCCAAGTACCAGACAGACGCTGCCAAGCAAAGTCCAACCCACCATATCCACCAGGCTGAAATAGTTGGCCCCGTAAATATCCAGCCTTTCAGCGCTGTGGTGCATCTGGTGGAAGGTGTGCCACAGAAAGTCTGATGCGTGCATGGAGCGGTGCCACAACCAGGTGCCGAGCTGGTATACAAGCACCCCGACAATCAAGCCTCCGACTGTACCAAGCGAAGTAAGATCGAACAGTTGATACTGGATCAGATAACTGTCCGTTATCATTGGCAGGTAGGATGACAGGTAAAAATAAATGAAAAAAGAAACCAGTCCCCTTGTTTTCCAGCCCCTGATCCTGGGTAGTTCTTTTGCCGGCGCTATGGCTTCCCACAATGCGAGTCCGGCAAACATGCCGAGAATAAGTAAGGCCACCGGATCCATCAGAATTTCCAGCGGTGTCGGAAATGTGGTTTGCATAATCGTACCTCCTCTGTTGCTGTTGATATTAAACGCCTGGCGTGATAAATAATTACCGACCAGTTGGTACTGTTTACTGTAAGAAAAGATGCCTTTAAAAACCAGTGGACGAAAGGTACTTTTTTCGTAAAAATTTATTATTTCCATTATTAACATATTGTTATAATGTATTTGACTGGTTGGCTGCACACATGGATAGTGCCTTGAAGTAAAAAACCATACGGTCGGTACAGTAAATCGGCCCCTATTCAGCTCAGGAGGCAGGCATATGCCCAGCAAAGGCGAACTCACACGAGAAAACATCCTCGGCATGGCCGAGCAGATTATTTTGCAAAAAGGTTTTTCGGGCACGTCGATCGACGAAATCATCGCGGCGGCCAACATCACCAAGGGCGGCTTCTTTTATCATTTCAAGGGCAAGGAAGACCTCGCCAGGCACCTGATGCTTCGTTACCAGAAAGCCGACGACAAATTCTTCAACGCCCTGTTCGAACGTGCCGATTCCCTGTCCGAAGATCCGTTGCAGCAAATGCTTATTTTTTTGAAACTGCTGGCTGAAGCCATGGGCAATCTGCCGGCTACGCATCCCGGCTGCCTGGTCGCCTCGTTTACCTATGAAAACCAGCAGTTCAACGATGACGTCAAGGAAATCATTTGCGATTGCCTGATTGGCTGGCGCAAGCTGTTCCTAGCGAAGCTCGCGCGCATCAATCAACAATACCCGATGAGAATCGAAACCGATATCCTCGAACTCGCCGACATGCTGACCTCGGTTATCGAAGGCGGTATCATTGTTTCCAAAGTATTCAATGATCCTGAACGCCTGGTTCAGCAAATACTGCAGTACCGTAATCACATCAGACTGCTGTATAGTGATATCTAGAGAATGTTTTTACTGTTGTCTGTAGCAAATGACAACAATTGCTGCACGTATACGTTCCCATCAACGGTCGCTCTTTATGAATGCAAAACCGCAAACAGTATATGAGTCTTAAAACATCACCCGTTGTCGCTTTCCTGCTTGTTGCCTGCCAGTCAACACAATCGAGCGATCCGTCATCACTGGAATTCGAGATACCCAAAGGATCGTTGCTGACCCTGAACAGGGCGCTCGAGATCCCTGCAGGCGAAACACATGCACTGATACAGGAAGGCAGGTTGATAAAGAAAAGAGACAGGGACGATTACAGGATAAACTGCCGCTTTGATGTAAAAAAATTCGGTCCGCGCACGATTGCACCGGAAAAATTCATCATCCGCCGCACTGAAGACGGACAGGAATGGATCAGCCGGGCCGGCATCATGCGCTACTACACGTACCTTTACCTGCAGTCCGGTAAGGACACGGATGTAATCAGGCTTTCATGCCAGCAATATGGCGACAACACACAGCGCAACTTTAGCGTGTCCGAAATCGGACATGCCCTGGGCGGTTATTTCAGTTTTTCTTTCACCGACCCGCAGACAACGCCCTGACACAGACACGCCGGGACCCGCGGTCCCGTGCAGTAGCCGTGCAACTTCGGCCAGACCTCTGTTTAGGGTAGAATCGATCATTTAACAGTCAATCAACCAAGCAGGAACAATGTCAGATCATTTTCTAGCCGCACAACAACACATTCCCGGCGGGGTTAATTCACCGGTACGCGCTTTCAAGGGTGTGGGTGGTGACCCGGTATTTATCCAGAAAGCCAGCGGACCTCATATATACGACACCGAAGGCAAGGCATACATCGATTATGTCGGTTCCTGGGGCCCGATGATACTGGGACATGCCCACCCTGACGTCATCGCAGCGGTCAAGGCGGCGGCTGATAACGGTCTGAGCTTCGGCGCTCCCACCGAAATCGAAACCACCATGGCTGACAAGGTCTGTGAGCTGGTGCCGTCGATGGAGCTGGTACGCATGGTCAGCTCCGGCACCGAAGCCACCATGAGTGCAATCCGCCTGGCTCGCGGCTATACCGGTCGCGACAAGATCATCAAGTTCGAAGGCTGCTACCACGGCCATGCCGACTCGCTACTGGTCAAAGCCGGTTCCGGAGCGCTGACCCTGGGAACCCCGAGTTCGCCTGGCGTCCCGGCATCGCTGGCTGAACATACCGTCACCCTGCCCTATAACGACCTTGATACATTCAGTCACGCGGTCAATGATATTGGCGACCAGGTGGCCTGTGTCATCATCGAGCCGGTGGCCGGCAACATGAATTGCATTCCACCGGTTGACGGATTCCTCGAAGGCATCCGTGAGCTGTGCACGCAGCACGGCATCGTGCTTGTTTTCGACGAGGTCATGACCGGTTTTCGTGTGGCTCTCGGCGGCGCCCAGGAATATTATGCTATCAGGCCCGACCTCACTACACTGGGCAAGGTGATTGGTGGTGGTATGCCGGTCGGGGCGTTTGGCGGCAAACGTGAAATCATGGAATACATTGCACCTCTCGGCCCTGTCTATCAGGCAGGTACGCTTTCCGGCAACCCCATCGCCATGACAGCAGGACTGAAAACGCTGGAATTGATCTCCGCTACGGGCTTCTACGAAGTACTGTTCGAAAAAGTTGAATACGTTACCAACGGCATTCTCGCCGCCGCACAGGAGGCCGGTATTGCCATGACATGCAACCGCGTGGGTGGCATGTTCGGCCTGTTCTTCAGTGATCAGCAGGTCAACAGTTTCGAACAGGCAACGCAATGCAATATTGAACAGTTCAAGCAGTTTTTTCACGGCATGCTTGACGAGGGAGTATACATGGCACCATCTGCTTATGAAGCCGGCTTTGTCTCCAGTGCACACATGATTGATGAGCTGGACCGAACGGTCGAAGCAGCCAAAGCCGTGTTCAGGAGCATGTAATAACAGGCATGACAATACTTACCTTTATGTAATGTCCGGAGCGTGCGTTCTTGAATACTGATCAACGGCAGCTGATTTCAATCGTCATACCCGCGTTCAATGAGGCTGCTGTACTGCCTGAATTTCACCATTCGATCAGCCGGATACTGCCTGACCTGCCTTTTGATTTCGAGATTATCTACATCAACGACGGCAGCACTGACAACACACTGGCCACCATCAGGCAATTGAGGCAATCTGACGATGAGATTACCCTGATTGATTTGAGCCGCAACTTCGGCAAGGAAATAGCCCTGACTGCGGGTTTGCATAAGGCGGCCGGTGATGCTGTTGTAATTATAGATGCGGACTTGCAGGACCCGCCGGAACTGATACCTGAACTTATCCGTGAATGGCAAAACGGGTATGATGTGGTATATGCACAGCGCACACAACGCAAAGGCGAATCCCTGCTCAAAAGGATGACAGCACATTTTTTCTATCGCATTATTCAACGCATCAGCAAAATCCGCATCCCTGAGGATACCGGTGACTTTCGCATACTCAGTCGCCGTGCCGTCAATGCCTTGAACACATTCAGTGAGCAGCATCGCTTCATGAAAGGCCTGTTTGCCTGGATTGGCTACAAGCAGAAGGCGGTGCATTATCAACGTGACCCCAGGCAGGCCGGTGAAACCAAGTGGAACTACTGGCGGTTATGGAACCTTGCACTGGACGGGATTACATCCTTCACCATTGCGCCATTGAAACTCTCAAGCTACCTTGGACTGCTGACCGCTGCCGGGGCTTTCAGCTATGGCATTTATATGCTGATCGACACCTTGCTGCACGGCAACCCGGTTCCAGGCTATCCCTCCTTGATTGTGATCATATTGTTTCTCGGTGGCGTACAGCTGGTTGCAATCGGCATTCTCGGTGAGTACCTTGGCAGGATATTCAACGAAACTAAGCGCCGTCCGCTGTACTTCATTAATGAATACCTGCCTGGTACCAGTGCAGGCAGCAGAAAGACCGGGGAAATCCCCGACAACTGACCCGGTTGCGACCATAAAACCTGTGCTGTACTGACAAATGAAAGAACACAAGAACACGATCGGCCAGTTTCTGATGTTTGCTGGTATTGGTGCTGTTGGCACGCTGGGACATTACACAATCCTTATTGTGCTCGTACAGTTCTGGATGGTAGACCCGGTATTTGCATCCAGCTTCGGCTTTGTTGCTGGCGCCATCATTAACTACATACTCAATTATCATTTTACTTTTAGCAGCAACAAACGACACAGGGAAGCGCTGTTAAAGTTCCTCGTCGTCGCCACCATCGGTGCCGGCATCAATGCCATTATTATGTATGCAGGGGTGGAAAATACACGTATTAATTACATGATCGTGCAGGTTTTCGCTACCGCTGTTGTATTGTTATGGAATTTCATGGTTAACAAAATATGGACCTTTGCCGAAAAGACTCCACAAAACCCTGCCAGTGTTGACAGGAAATAAACAATGAACTGTTATATTTACCGCTGCTCAAGAAAAGAGGATCTGTACATTTATCTGGCCGAAAGAGATGACTTTTCCGTGGTACCAGCCGAGATCATGCGCAGCCTGGGCGTCATCGAATTTGCGATGGAGCTTGAGCTGGCTGCCGATACAAAACTTGCCTGCGAAGACGCTTCCACTGTGATGAAGAACCTGCAGGAAAAGGGCTTTCACCTGCAGCTGCCCAAAGACACATCGATAGAGTCCATCATGGCACGTATCGCGAACGGCAGGAATTAGACGAACTCATCTCTTCAGGGCTGTTAGTGAGAACGGCTCTCAGCTATAATCTTCCTGCCTGGGCTTCTGTTAGCAGTATATGCAGGCACGTTTCCGGTCTGAATCTGGACCGGGAAGCGGTTCATCTATCCAGTAAACGCAAATAAAAAAATATTATCCCAGAGGTAAAAATGCTTACATCTCGACAACTAATCAAGATTTTCTTTATCAGTGTTATTTTTACATTCATTACAACACTGGCCAGCTATCACCTGCAAAGCAGCCAGACTTCCGCAATTCTGCAGAGCGTATCCATGCTGTTCTCGATGGACATGTTGCCTCTGTGGCTTGCATCATTTATCAGCATATTTATCGCATGTATTGTTGCTGTCAAGTTTGCCGATGGCAGCAATAGCAGCGCCGTGGTCAGTGCCGGGCAGGAAATAGGCACCGTCAAATGGTTTAATGCAGCCAAGGGCTTCGGTTTTATTACGCGCGAAAATGGCGACGATGTATTTGTCCATTTTCGTTCGATCCAGGGCAAGGGACACCGCTCTCTGGGAGAAGGCCAGCGGGTTGTTTTCTCGGTCACACAAGGTGATAAAGGCTTGCAGGCCGTTGACGTCAGCAGCGCCTGAGCTTATCCCGAGAGCCAGACCGGAAACGGCCCCGTCGCGGGCCGTTTTTTGTTCCTCAAGGCGTAAAGTAGAAACAGGTTCACCATTCTCACCACAGAGGCACAAAGAACACGGAGAGAATTAGTGTTAGAGCCGGTTTACGAGCGTACCCAGATTTTAAAGCCTCCATGTGCTCTGTGTCTCTGTGGCGAATAAGGATCTGGTGTTTTTGTAGTCAAAGAACGCATCCCCTGTGTCACAAAACAGCCCCGGATTACGCTTCGCTCCATCCAGGCTACACTTGTGCTTTAAGTATTTGCGCGCTTTGCGTTTTTCGCGGCAAAAAGATTCTCTGTGTCCTCTGTGCCTCTGTGGTGATATTTTTCCTTTGCGTTCTGGTGAGATAACCATCTGCATACTGTTGGACTATATTATCTTGATGGCAAAAAAATCCGACACCGACTGGGAGAACATCGGCGACTGGAAAAACGGTCGCGTTCGTTCCGGTGCAAAAGCGCTGATCTGGATCAGTCTGCTTTTTGGTATTGTCTTCATCGCGATAAGCCTGCCCGGTCTGTTTGCCATACCTGAAGAAACCGGCAAGGGAAATCATGCCGTTCTTCTGGTGCTGCTCTTTCCACTGATCGGTTTTGCTGCGCTTGCCCTGTCTGTTCATAGCCTGATCGCATGGCGCAGGTTCGGCCGCACCGAATTAGTTCTCGACCCTGTTCCCGGCTCACTCGGAGGAGATTTTGGCGGCTATCTGGATACCCGTATTGCCTGGCGGCCCGGACTGGAAATGAATGTAACGCTGAACTGCCAGCATATTAGTAAAACAGGATCCGGTAAAAACCGCTCGACTCGAACCAGCATCGTCTGGCAGCGCGAGGGCATCGCTTCGCTCTCACCCGGCCCGCAAGGCACACGTTGTGAATTTCGTTTTGATATTCCTGCTGAGCTGCCACAAAGCGAGAAAGCTTCTTCAGATTACCACCAGTGGCTGCTGCAACTGGAATGCGAATTGCCGGGTATCGACTTCAAGCGCAACTTTGTTGTGCCTGTCTTTCAAACTGGCATACCCCGGCGCTCCAGCCTGCGAACAGCTTATATCAAGGATTCGGCGCCGCTCAAGCAGGCGCCAGAAAGCATCTTGCAGATAAACAATACTGACGAAGGCCTGGTGTTTTATTATCCCTGGCACCGTCATTTCTGGATGGGCTTCATGATGACCCTGTTTGGCTCTGTTTTTGTCGTCATCGGCTATTTTATCGGCAGGGAATCAGGTGGCCTGCTCTTTCCAGTGATAGCTGGTGGAATCGGCGGCATTATTGCTATTGCTGGTCTTTATGTATTGGGTAATACGTTAACAACTACGGTAACAAACCAGGGCATCAGGATAGTACGTAATATATTCGGATTGCGTTTTCAGCGTAAAGCCGCTCGCAGTGAAATCGAAAAGCTTGAACGGCGTATTGGCTCACAAATGCAGACCGGTTCGAGCACGCGTGTTTATTATGCGATTGACGCCTATACCCTTGATGGCCGGAGGATAACGGTAGCTGACACGCTGGAAGGTTCACGACTGGCCGACTTTGTCGAAGAAAAAATCAGACAGGCCCTATGGCCAACTCGTGGTGATGATGCTGATAATCTGGAACTCGTAATACATTAGGTGTAAAAAGGAATTACAGGTAAAAACCCGTGAGCGTTGTTTGCGTCATTTGAGTCTTGTAAACAATAAATTACTTATCAACGCCCCATCTCGGCTGCAACTTGTGCTCAACACCCAGCTGGTCAAGAATTTTTGCCACGACAAAATCAACCAGATCATCCACTATTTCCGGCTTGTTATAAAAACCGGGATTCGCATCAACAATAACTGCGTCCATGCGTGAAAGTTTGAGCATATTCTCCAGGTGTATGTCTGAGTAGGGTGTTTCACGAGGCACCAGAATCAGTTTCTTGCGCTCTTTCAACATCACATCCGCTGCCCGCTCCAGCAGATTATTGCTGGCACCGTGCGCAATTGCAGACAATGCACCCATCGAGCAGGGACACACGATCATGGCGCTTACGTCATTACTGCCGCTGGCAACGGGTGAAGTCCATTCGTCTTCACCAAAAACGTTTAGCTGACTATCAGATGCCTTGAACTGCTTACCAAGGACTTTCTGCATCTCACCTGTGCGGCCCGGCAATGAAATATCTGTTTCCATACCGATGACGACCCTGGCGGCCTTGCTGATCATCAGGTATACACGGTAATCAGCTTTAATCAGGGATTGCAGCAATCGAAAACCGTATTGAGCACCGGAAGCACCGGTCATGCCGAGCGCGATGGTTCGCTTATGCGTAGCAGCTGGCATCAATCAGGCTGCTCGCTTTTCCAGCGCCTGCAACAACCTGGTATGAATCGACTCGAATCCACCGTTACTCATGATAACGACATGATCTCCCGGCTGAGCCTGCCTGATAACCGCATTGATAATATCGGCCACATCATCATACACATTGGCAGCTGCAGATGAATGCCGCGCCAGATCATCCAGATTCCAGTTGATGTTATCCGGTTGATAAAGATAGATGCTGTCAGCCTGCTGCAGCGAGCCCAGCAATTCTTTCTTGTGAACACCCATGCGCATGGTATTGGAACGCGGCTCCAGTATTGCCAGAATACTGCCGTCACCCGATATTTCCTTTACCGCAGATAATGTCTCGATAATCGCCGTGGGGTGGTGCGCAAAATCATCGTACACGGTAATACCACCAACTTCGCCCAGCACCTCGAGGCGACGCTTGATACCCCTGAACTGGGCAAGCGCGTCACAGGCCTGCGTAACCGGAACTCCCGCATGTCTGGCCGCAGCGATTGCAGCCAGCGCATTCAGCCGGTTATGCGCACCATGCATAGCCCACTCCACCCGGGCGGCCACCTTGCTGTCAACACAAACTTCAAACTGGCGCCCGTCTTCGCTGCACGCACCAATTGCCCAGTACTCACCCGCCGCTGAAAACTTCTCGACGGGTGACCAGCAACCCATATTGATCACATCATCCAGATTGGGGTCGGCGCCATTGACGATCAGCTTGCCCTCGCCGGGAACTGTTCGAACCAGGTGATGGAATTGCTTCTTTATGGCTGACAGATCTTCAAAGATATCAGCATGGTCAAATTCAAGGTTATTGAGTACGCAGGTGCGTGGCTGGTAGTGAACAAACTTGGAGCGCTTGTCGAAAAAAGCCGTATCGTATTCATCAGCCTCAACCACAAAAAACGGATAATCACCATAACGGGCAGACAGTCCGAAGTTGGCCGGTACACCACCGATCAGAAAACCGGGATTGAGGCCTGCATATTCAAGAATCCATGCAAGCATGCTCGATGTTGTCGTTTTGCCGTGCGTACCTGCGACAGCCAGCACCCAGCGGTTGCTGAGGACGTTCTCTGACAGCCACTGCGGTCCCGAGGTGTAAGGCAGATTATTATTCAGTACAAATTCAACCATCGGGTTGCCGCGTGACATCGCATTGCCGATGACAACCTGATCAACTTCATCAGTCAGATCATCGGGGTTGTAGCCCTCACACAACTCGATACCCTGCAACTCAAGCTGGGTACTCATCGGTGGATAGACATTTTGATCAGAACCACTGACAGTATGCCCGGCCTGCCTTGCCAGCAGCGCGACGCCGCCCATGAAGGTACCGCAGATTCCTAATATATGGATATGCATAATAGTATTAACTTCCCGGAAAAATGATTTCTGCTGCCGCCATGGACAGGAACAGATAGCCGAACGACAATGCCAGTGCACGCGCCATACTCAACTGCATGGCGTGACGAAAGACATGAGCAAATACAAGCACCTGCCAGCTAATCAATAACAGCATCAGCAAGCCTGCGATTTTAACGCCTTGTTGCTCGGGCTGCATACCATGAATCTGGATAAACAGAGGCCAGGCAAGCAGGTGATATACAATTCCGACTCCGGCCAATGCTGTCACCGTCTGCACAAAGCGCGCCCTGAATCCCAGTAAAGACAGGCAAAAATAACTGAAAGCGAAAAGCACTGCTATATCCAGCATCATATTGGCGACAGCCTGGCTGGTCGCCAATGCAGTCGTCAGCACAACAATGCCACCCGCAAGGTATAGAAATGTCACTGCAGCCAGCAACGAAGTTGAATAGGGCACATCCTGGGGTCCGGCCCTGAGCAGCATTATTGCCAGTATACGCTGTACTAAGGGCATGACATCCCACCTCGAACAGTTATGGTTGACAACATTATTATTCCTTTCGGCTTTATGCGATACACGGCATGGTACATAATACCCGTCATCATGACGATCGAAACCCTGACCATCACACGCCCCGATGACTGGCACCTCCATCTACGCGATGGAGACATACTGAATAGTGTAGCTCCATTTACGGCAAAACAGTTTCAGCGCGCGATCGTTATGCCAAACCTGACACCGGCTGTCACGACCGTCAGGCAGGCTGTTGATTACCTTGACAGGATACTCGCCGCCGTTGAAGGTAGCGATTTTGAGCCCTTGATGACACTCTATCTCACTGATAATACTGCAGCCCGGGAAATCATCGCGGCCCGTAAAAGCTGCTTTATCAAGGCTGTAAAGTTATATCCTGCCGGCGCAACGACGAACTCGGACGAGGGTGTCACAGATATTAGAAAATGTGATAAAGCGCTGGAAGAAATGCAGCGGGCCGGCCTGCCCCTGCTGGTTCACGGTGAGGTAACTGACAGTTCTGTTGATGTATTTGACCGCGAAAAAGTTTTCATCGATCGCGTATTGATTCCGCTGATGCAACGCTTTCCTGAGCTCAAGATTGTCTTTGAACATATCACCACCGCTGACGCCGTCGATTTCGTTATAGATACAGATCAGCACATTGCCGCCACTATCACCGTGCACCACTTGCTTTATAACCGCAATGCGATGTTTGATGGCGGCATCCGGCCGCATCATTATTGCCTGCCCGTGCTCAAACGAGAAGCGCATCGACAGGCACTGTTGCGTGCCGCCGCCTCAGGGAACCCGAAATTCTTTCTGGGCACTGACAGTGCACCGCATACAAAGCACCGGAAAGAGTCCGCTTGCGGCTGTGCCGGCATTTTCAGCGCCCATGCCGCAATCGAGCTGTATGCAACCGTGTTTGACCTGATCGGCGCCCTGGACAAGCTTGAAGCATTCGCAAGTTTTTATGGCCCGGACTTTTATGGCCTGCAGAGAAACAGCACTACAATCACCCTGCAACGATCGGGACAAACCATACCCGAGAGCTACCCGATGGCAGACCAGTCGGTTGTTCCACTGATGGCCGGACAGACGATTCCCTGGACACTCGGGCCGTAATATGTCTGAAAATTCCAGCAAAACACTGATGTCGAAACGCTTCCGCGGTTTTTTACCCGTGGTAGTAGATGTCGAAACCGGTGGTTTCAATGAAAAGAAAGATGCGCTGCTCGAAATCGGTGCGCTCACCCTGAAAATTGACAGTTATGGCCACCTCGACATCGATGACACTTTTGCCTGTCATGTAGAACCCTTTCCGGACGCCAACATGGATCCAAAATCACTCGAGGTGAACGGCATCGATCCGTTTCATCCCTTTCGCATGGCCAGGCCCGAGGACAAGGCTATTCGTGATTTCTTCAAGTTCGTAAGCTCCGACATGAAACAGAACGGCTGTACACGCGCAATCATGATCGGCCACAACACCATGATGGACCTGAACTTCATCAATGCTGCAGCCCAGCGCAATAACATCACCCGAAACCCTTTCCACCCGTTCAGCACCTTTGATACCGTAAGCCTGGCAGGGCTGGCATATGGCCAGACAGTGCTGTCACGTGCTGTTGAAGCAGCCGGGATCGAATGGCACAGCGATAAAGCGCATTCAGCGTTGTATGATGCAACCAAAACAGCTGAATTATTCTGCAAAATTGTCAATCAATGGCGTGATTCCGTCGGCCCGGTGTGGATTTAGGCTTTTTTATTTTATTATCCAGTGCCCAAACAGATTATTATTGTCTATATTTTGTAAATAAAAATTTATTAAAATGATTCCGGACGCAGCCATGGAACGCAGGATACGCAGGCAGTAATCAGCATGCAAAACAGAGATTTGTCAATCATCATCGTAGACGATCTGCAATTCAGCAGGATTGTCGTCAAAACCGCTTTGAAAAAAGCAGGCTACGACGGCGTCCGCCTTGCTGACAGTGCAACGCAGGCACTGGCCATGCTCAATCAACAATCTGCCGATGTTGTACTGGCCGACTGGATGATGCCGGAAATGGACGGACTCGAACTGACTGACCGTATCCGTCAGCGCGACGAAGAAGTCGGCACATACACCGCAATCATCCTGTTCACAGCCAATGAAGGCATTGATCTCCTGGTGGAAGCATTTGAACACGGTGTCGATGATTACCTGCGCAAACCACCCAATCCGCATGAACTGGCAGCACGTGTAAACGCGGCAGCACGCATCGCTGTCATGCAAAATGACCTGCTGGAAACATCAAGACAGATGGAAGACACCATCAGGCACCTTGAAGAAGTAGCCATGATTGACCCGTTGACGGGTGCAGGCAACCGGCGTTTTATGATGTCGCAACTCAAGTCGCATATCCTGGAAGCGTCGTCCCGCCAGGGTGGCGTCTGCCTCGCATTGCTGGAAATCGACCAGCTGAAGGATATCCGCACCCAGCAGGGCATTGATATCGCCAATGAAGTCTTGATCGGCATGCAACGTCGATTACGCAGGGCAATCAGACCAACAGACTCCATCGCCAGGCTGGAAGGAGACCTTTTCGCTGTATTGATGCACTACACCAATGTCGACAATTACAAGCAGTCTTCAATGGAAAGATTACGCGACAATATCAATCAACGCCCGTTTAAAACATCCGTTGATGACATCAGGATATCAGCATCTATTGGCGTAAAATATTATCGCGGCGACGAGGAAATCATTTCCCCCAACGAAATGATCAAACAGGCGACGACTAAACTTGACGAAGCGATTGACAGGGGCAATGACAGTATTGCGTACTGATGTTCACGACTCAATGCTCGATGAAATAAAAAAACCGCCATGTATGGCGGTTTTTTTATTTGAGATTGATGGCTTCTGGCAGGATCACCCGACTGCTTCATCAACCAGCTTTTTTAACTCGCCCTTTTCGAACATCTCCAGCATGATGTCGTGACCACCAACCAGCTCGCCATTGACATACAGCTGGGGGAAAGTCGGCCAGTCCGCATAGCGTGGCAGGTTCTGGAAAACTTCCATATCAGCAATGACATTGAAATAGGCAAATTCCTTATCACAGGATTTAAGCATCTCGGCCGCGCGGCTCGAAAACCCGCATTGCGGCAGCTGTGGCGTGCCTTTCATAAATATGATCACCGAATTATTTTTGACGTGCTCGTCAATTCTTTCCATTACATCTGTCATTTACATCACCTGTTACTTCATTGGATTAAGTGAATATTACCCTGTGGCCCTGTGCCGAAAAACCTACTTTCACTCCGGTATCTAATAAATACCTGCC
>JASFVM010000231.1:0-4793 GCA_050049835.1 Gammaproteobacteria bacterium | reverse complement strand
TTCAGCGACGGTACCTGCACTTGCAACAGGGTAAGCATGCTTCAGCAACTGCGCCTCAACGCCGGACAACGGTCCCATGCCGATCACGATCGAAACCACACTGCGTGCGTTGCGCTCGGCAGCTATATTTTCAACCTGATTCATCAATGCCTGACATATGGAGAGTTCATGCATGTCAAACTCCTGCTTGCAGCATCTGGTCATACAACTCCCATGCTGTCTGCGCTTCCTCCGCCGATATCTTCTGGATTGCATAACCAACGTGCACCACAACAAAGTCATCAACATTCAATGCTTCGTCCTGCATCATGAACAAGCTGACATCACGTTCAACCCCTTTGGCTTCACACCGTGCTGTGTAGCCTTCGATTGACTTGATTTGCATTGGTATACCCAGACACATAGCCGCTTGATCTGTCCCCTTGTTTCAAACCATATTATGACAATTCATTTAACATTCAAAAATAAGTTGATGAATTGACCTGTATCAATATTAAGAATATGCTTGACTGGTAAAAAGTTTCAATAACATACAGGGATCAAATGATAACCCAAAATGAAACTTTAATCCTCGGCATCGGCAATACCTTGCTATCAGATGAAGGCGCAGGAATCCATGCGCTCAATCTTATTCAATCAGAATATGCTGATATTCCTAAAATAACCTTTCTCGACGGCGGCACGCTCAGCTTTACCCTGGCGAGCTGGATCGAGGATTGCGACAGCCTGATCGTATTCGATGCAGCTGAACTGCAAATGCCCGCAGGCAGCGTCAGGACCTTTGCCGGAGCGGAAATGGATGCATTCCTTGGCGCCGCAAAACGCAGTGCGCATGAAGTCGGCCTGATGGACCTGATGGATATTGCGCGTATTACCGGGCATCTGCCAGTCAATCGCGCCTTGATCGGTATCCAGCCGGATTACATGGACTGGGGCATGGAACCTACGCAAGCTGTACAGAATGCATTGCCCACAGCAGTCGAACAGGCAATCACGTTAATTGAAGGATGGAATAACGTAAAGTTGATCAGACAAACCGAATCGCAACAGTTTTGTAATAACACGCATGCAGAAGCATCAGATACGGGGGCATAACAATGGAACAAACGATACTTATACCAATCGATGGTACAGAATCCGTTGCAGAAACCTTGCTCTATGTGCGCTCAATATCGCCAAAATCAAAAGATCAAAGCCACATCATCCTGATGCATGTGACACCCAGCGTTGACTCGGTCAACGCTGCAGTCGAAATTCATCCGAATGTCGATACCATCCACAACGAGCTCAGTTCTGAAGGCTGGGATGTGAAGCGTGAAACCCGCATGGGTGACCCGGTCCGTGAAATTATAAAAATGGCTATACTGCTGCCTGCCACCATGATACTGATGTCAACCCATGGCCGCACAGGGATTGAACGTATCCGCGAAGGCAGTGTTACCGAACAGGTACTGAAACAATCGCCCTGCCCTGTCTTTATCCTGCACAGCTCAAGACCTGCACCGTCGGACAAGCGTACTGAAAATTTATTTAAACGTATTCTTGTGCCGCTTGATGGCACAGAGGCCTCCGCGGCGATCATCAGTTGCGTTGAACGTTTTGCTAAAATGCATGATTCTGAAGTCATTATATTTCACGACGAACTGGAACATGCAGAATACGAAGAAGAGAAAGCAGTAATCAAGGCAAAACTGCAGGAACAAAGTGTAGCGCTTGCTAACAACGGCCTGAAAGTTTCACTTGACATGACCACCTATAAAAAACCGATAAGGGAAATTCTGAACCGAATCGATGAACTCAATATAGACCTTGTCTCGATGGCTACTCATGGTACTGACGGTGACAAAATTGCCATGGACGAATCGGTTACCGCCGAAGTTATCAGACATTCCAATTGCCCGTTACTGGTGTGGTCGGCCGAACCACAATGCCCGACCGTAAACGACTGAGAACGCTATGACAGAAACCGCCATTCCCCAGTTTAATATCCAGATCGGTAACGAACTTACGTGGAATGTGTTGCCCATTCTGCATGAAATCCGTCATGCGTTGGCAAAGCTTGTGGACACCGGCGCAAGCAGCATCATCGACTTGCGCAGTATCCCTCTGGCACCTGGTGAAGAAGACACCATCATCGACACATTGGGATGTGGTGAAGTCCATGCCACTCTTAATGCGCTTGGACCCAGTGAAATACATGAAACCCGGTTTGCCGGTGTGTGGCTGATCACACATTACAATGAAGAAAACAGTATCATCGGCCGCTTCATTGAGATAACCGGGATTCCCGATATTCTCAAATCACAACACGAGGATATGGCATTATCACTGACGCAGCTGGAAGAACAACTAGAAGAAAACCCGACATCAAATAGTAATGAAACCCATGCGGAGACCAACACATGACGAAGGACTTATCACGAAAAGATAAAACACTCGGCGAAGCACTACGTAGCCAGGGTATATCGAGACGTAGCTTCCTGAAGTTCTGTGCAGCGACTGCTTCAATGATGGCTCTGCCCCCCGCAATGATACCGACTATTGCGAACGCACTTGAAAATGCCAGGAAGCCTTCTGTCATCTGGTTATCCTTCCAGGAATGTACCGGTTGCACTGAATCACTGACACGTGCACACACCGCGACCATTGAGAATCTGATCTTCGATTCCATATCGCTGGATTATCACCATACGCTGCAGGCAGCTTCCGGACATGCCGCAGAAGCTGCACGTGAAGCAGCCATGGAAGAGAATTACGGCAGTTACCTGCTGGTCGTGGATGGCTCAATACCGCTGGACAACCCCGGTTACTCAACCATAGCCGGTATCAGTAATTACGACATGTTAATGGATACCGCAAAAGGCGCTGCCGCGATCATCTCTGTGGGTACATGTGCTGCTTTTGGCGGGATTCCCCATGCCAAACCCAACCCTACCGGTGCCGTCTCAGTCAGTGACATTATCAAGGACAAACCCATTATAAACGTACCGGGCTGCCCGCCAATCCCTGTGGTCATTACCGGTGTACTGACTCATTTCCTGACTTTTGGCTCGATACCGGAACTGGATAACCTGGGACGCCCGAAAACATTCTACGGCCAGAGTATTCATGACCGCTGTTATCGCCGTCCATTCTATGACAAGGGCCTGTTTGCAGAAACCTTTGATGACGAGGGCGCGAAAAAAGGCTGGTGCCTGTACAAACTTGGCTGCAAAGGCCCTACTACATACAATGCATGTGCAACGACCAAATGGAATGACGGCACCAGCTTCCCGATCGAGGCAGGCCATCCCTGTCTCGGTTGCTCGGAGCCGGATTTCTGGGACGGCGGCGGTTTCTACAAGGCCATTTCCATTCCGACTGAAGACATTACCAAAACAGCTATCTATGCAGCCGCCGGCGGTATTGCAGTTGGCGCAGCCGTTGGTGCAATGAGTCGTGCGAAAAAATCTTCCGCCAATAAGGCACACCAGAAAGTCACAATCGATGATCTTGAGAAATGAGGATGAATCATGAGTGAGACCGAATTCTTAATGTGGGTCCGCGGTCCCGGATTCCAGATTGCAACCATCATATTTGCACTCGGCATTGTGCTTCGCCTCGTGGAGATCGTGATGCTCGGGCGTAAAACCAATCTTGCTGAAGCCAAGGGTTCCGAAATGAGCAGCGGCTTGCGTACCATCGTCACCCGGACGGTACCGGATGCCGCAACCTTCAAACGTTCCGCCTTCACGCTTACAACAGGTTATATTTTCCATATCGGCCTGTTTATCGTTATCTTTCTGTACGCGCCCCATATGCTGCTGTTCAAGGACATTCTGGGTTTTGGCTGGCCGGCACTGCCTTCCACGGTAATTGACGCCGTCACGGTTGTAACCATCATCGCCCTGGTAGCCGTGCTGGTGCACCGTCTGAAAGACCCGGTGAAACGGTTCCTGAGTAATTTCGATGATTACCTCGGCTGGTTCGTCACCATCCTTCCCCTGGTGACAGGTTATATTGCCTTCCACCGTGTCGGCATGCCGGCACCAACCCTGATAGCAATTCATATCCTGAGCGTCGAGCTGCTGATGATCGTATTTCCATTCACCAAGCTGATGCACGCATTTACACTATTTCTGGCACGCTGGTACAACGGCGCCATTTCCGGTTACAGGGGGGTACAGTCATGAGCGCATCCTTTGACAAGGGTTATAACGCACTGAAGGAGCAGGTTGATTCCACGGTTGCTTCTTTCTTCAGCAGCTGTGTTCACTGCGGCATGTGCGCTGATGCCTGCCTGTTCTACACCGAGACGGGCACACCTGAGGTGACGCCAATCAACAAGACCGAGCCGCTGCGTCGCGTCTGGCGGCAGGAATATACCTTGCTCGGCCGTCTCGGCAAGCTCTTCGGTATCGGTAAAAAAGTCACCGACGAAATGCTGGCAGAATGGGAAACACTGGTTTATGACAACTGCACCCTGTGTGGGCGCTGCTCGATGGTATGCCCTGTCGGCAACGATATAACTGACATGATTCGCAAAACCCGTGAGGGAATGGCGGCTTCCGGAAATGCGCCTGAAGGCCTTATCGGGGCTACCAAACGCGCGGTCACCATCGGCAGCCCGATGGGTGTGAAACTGCCGGCACTCAAGGCACAGATTGCACACGTGGAAAAAGATACCGGCATGACCATTCCACTGGATGTTGAAGGCGCGGATTACATGCTGCTGCTGTCTTCGATGGAAATCATGAATTTCCCTGAATTTATCGAAGCGGTCGCAAAGATCTTCAAGCATGCCAATGTCAGCT
>JASFVM010000230.1:0-4795 GCA_050049835.1 Gammaproteobacteria bacterium | reverse complement strand
GCCAACTATGATCGCGCCAAGGAACTGGTCGAAAAGGGCGCCATCTCCAGGGTTGACCATGACAGGATCCGGGCCGAGTACTTTACCGCCAAATCCAATCTCGAGGCCGCCGAACAGGACCTGCAATACACAACTCTGAAAGCTACTTTTCCCGGTTACATCGCAAAGCGTCATGTCGAGAACTTCGAGGAAGTGAGAAGAAAACAGGCCGTATTTACCCTGCAGGATGTTTCCGAACTCGAAATCAAGATTGATGTGCCGGAAAACCTGATGATCCAGCTGCGCAGAGCGATTGAGCCGGGCAAGGTATCGCAACCCAAACGCAAGATGTACGCTGTCTTCGACCAGATCAAGGATGTGCAATTTCCACTGGAAGTAAAGGAAGTCTCTACCACGGCCGACGTTAATACACGTACTTTCGAGGTCACGCTGATGATGAAGAGCCCGGAAGGTTACAACGTTCTGCCGGGCATGACCGCCACTGTATTTGCAGAAGTCTTTGCCACCGAATCCGGCGAGACGATCACCGCCGAGCTGCCTGTTACTGCCGTGGTTGCTGATGCCGACAAGGATGCCACGGTATGGGTTGTTGATGAAAAAACCATGACCGTCAGCGCCAAACCGGTCCAGACCGAACTGATCACCAGCAACAGCATCTCGGTCAGCGGACTGGAACCGGGCGAGCGCGTTGTTACAGCCGGTGCTGCCTTCCTGCGCGAAGGCATGAAAGTCACCTTGCTGCAAACCGGCGAACAGCCGGACGCACAGCAATAATTACAACGGGCAATCGCGATGAACATCGGTGAATATTCCGTTACCAACAAGGTCACCACGTGGTTGATCGTCATTCTGTTTACTGCCGGCGGCCTGACCGCCCTGCAGGACATCAGCCGGCTGGAAGACCCGGAATTCACCATCAAGGATGCAAAAATATACACGTCTTATCCTGGCGCCACCGCGAAAGAAGTTGAACGCGAAATCACGTATCACATTGAGAACGCTATCCAGGAGCTGTCCCAGCTGAAACGCGTCGAATCGATATCACAGCCCGGCTTTTCTGAAGTTACTGTCAAGATCAAGGACAAATTCAAGAAATCCGACTTCCCGCAAATATGGGATGAAGTTCGGCGCAAGGTCAATGATGTTCAGAACAAGCTGCCGCCAGGTGCAAAAGCTTCAGTTGTTAACGATGACTTCGGTGATGTCTACGGCCTGTTTTATGCACTGACCGGCGATGGCTATAGCTACCGTGAATTGCAGGATTTTGCTGACCTGCTGAAGGAACAGCTGCTGCTGGTTCCGGGTGTTCGAAAGATTGTCATAGATGGTTCGCAACAGGAAGTGGTCTACCTCGAAGTCAACCGCTCGACCATGGCCAAGCTCGGCATCACAGGTCCCGAGTTCACGGAAACACTCAAGTCGCAAAACCTGGTTTCCGACTCCGGCAATATACGCGTTGGCGATGAATATATCCGCATCAACCCGACCGGCCACTTCACTTCAGCGCAGCAGATTGGCGAGCTGTTGATCAGCGGCAGCAACGATACCCTGGTCCGCCTGAAAGACATCGCCACCGTGCGTCGCGGTTATGAGGATGTACCGAATAAATACACCTATTACAATGGCAAGCCAGCTCTCACTATAGGAATATCGTTCCTGCCTGGAGAAAACGTTGTTGCCGTTGGCGAGCGCATCGACCAGCGCTTGCACGAACTGCTCACCTCGACACCGGTGGGTATGCAGCTCAATGCGATTTATGACCAGCCTGTCATCGTTGATGAGTCGGTTAGCGGCTTTGTCATTAACGTGATAGCGGCACTGGTGATTGTGATAATCGTGCTGCTGTTCTTCATGGGACTGACCACCGGCCTGATCATCGGTGCCGTACTCCTGCTTACCGTACTGGCAACCGTCTGGTTCATGAATGCCTATGGTATCGACATGCAGCGTATTTCACTGGGCGCCCTGATCATTGCGCTGGGCATGCTGGTGGACAACGCCATCGTGGTTGCAGAAGGCATGCTGGTAAAAATCAGGGGTGGAGAAGACCCTCTTGCAGCAGCACGTGATACTGTCGGCTCGACCATGTGGCCATTGCTGGGCGGCACCATTGTCGGTATTCTCGCTTTCGCCGCCATCGGCCTTTCCGATGACTCCACCGGTGAATTTGCCAACTCGCTGTTCTGGGTAATTCTGATCTCACTGCTGTTGTCGTGGTTTACCGCGGTGACGATGACACCCTTGTTCTGCGCTCTGTTCATCAAGCCGGACAAGTCAGGCGCGGCACAGGCAGATCCCTATGGCGGATTCGTTTTCCGCAAATACCGCGGCTTTTTACACAATACAATCAAATATCGCTGGATCACGATAGCTGTGGTGCTGGCAATGTTTGCCGCTTCACTGTTCGGTTTTGGCTATGTTAAAAAGAGCTTCTTCCCGGACTCAAACACACCGATGTTTTTCTTCGATATGTGGAACGTCGAGGGTACCGACATCCGTAAAACACGTGACGACGTCGTCGCGATCGAGAACTACCTGTCAGAGATGGACGAAGTGAAAAGCACGGCATCATTCATCGGTGGCGGTGCTTCCCGCTTTACACTGGTTTATACACCCGAGTCGCCAAGCAGCAGTTACGGCCAGATTATTATTTCCACTCACGAGCGTGACCAGATCCCGGTGGTGGAGAAACGCCTGCAGGAGTATGCAACACACCATTTCCCGAACTCGGAGCCTAAAACAAAACCACTGCGTATCGGCCCGGGCCGAGACTCAAAGATAGAGGCGCGTATCAGTGGTCCGGATCCCGTGGTGTTGCGCCAGCTATCGGAAAAGGTTCAGGCCATCATGTCGGCTGACCCGATGGCCAAGGACGTACGTGATGACTGGCGCCAGCCGGTCAAGGTCATCAAACCGGTCTTCAACGAGCAGGCCGCACGCCAGGTCGGCATCACCCGCGACGATGTCAGTGCTGCTTTCAAAACCGCTTTCGATGGTATCCAGGTTGGTCTTTATCGTGACGGCATACGCCTGTTGCCGATTACCCTGTGGCCTCCGTCAGCCGAACGTGAAAATGTCGAATCCATGCGTGATATACCGGTTTCAAATCCGTTACTTGAATTTTCTGTACCTGTTGGCCAGGTTGTTTCGCGTTTCGACACCATTTGGGAAGATGCAAAAATACGCAAACGCAACCGCATTTATACCATCACACCATCCTGTAATCCCAGGGCAGGCCTGGCGACAGCATTACTGGATCGCATACGCCCGCAAATCGAGGATCTTCAGCTGCCGCCCGGCTATTTCCTTGAATGGGGCGGCGAATATGAGGATTCACGTGATGCCAACGCCGCCATTAGCAAGTCATTACCAATGGGCTTCCTTGCCATGATCATCGTCGTCATCCTGCTGTTCGGCAAGGTGCGCCAGCCATTGATCATCTGGCTGACCGTGCCACTGGCGATTATCGGAATAACCGTTGGCTTGCTGTCGATGAACGTTGCCTTCGGCTTCATGGGCATGCTCGGCGCGCTCAGTTTGACCGGCCTGCTGATCAAGAATGCCATCGTGCTGATTGAAGAAATCGACATCCAGAATGAGACCGGCAAGGACCCTTACCAGGCCATCCTTGATTCGGCCGTCTCACGCATGCGCCCGGTTCTGATGGCTGCGAGCACCACTATTCTCGGCATGATCCCGTTATTAACTGACGTGTTCTTCCTCGACATGGCTGTCGTTATCATGTTCGGCCTCGGCTTTGCTTCGATACTAACGCTAATTGTGGTACCTGTGCTCTACGCCGTATTCTTCAAGATCAAAGCTAACGAACAGTCTGCTTAAGCTGCTGCGCAGTTGAGTGCACGCAAGCTCAACGAAAAAGCACTGAAATGCAAGTCAAAAAAGATAATACCGCGTTGCGGCTTGTATTAACTTTACCTCGCCAGCCTGACTCATGATCATTATTTATTGAATTTCTGCTTTCGGCCGAGGCTGTGTGAAAACTCATAAATAATATACGTGGTGGTAGCTCATCCCTATATCAGCACATAATTGCTGACGAAAATCGATATCGCACCCCACTCACACCACACGGGGGTAGTGTAGTATGGGCAACTATCCCCACATTAGAAAACCGCGTTTCGTTTTCACACAGCCTCGGCCAGGAATTGCCGCTCAACCACGAACCAGAAAGCCCCTCAATCGGGGGCTTCGTATTTCTCCGGCTTGTCAGAAACTGGCTTTCGGAATACGTGTTCTTCCCCTGATTATTCTTCTAATTAAGTTTCACAATGAGAAAAACGAGTACAGTCTGCATCAACTTGCTTCTTGTTTTAAATCATTGTTTTCACTGACTTGCATGTGTTATACGTTTTATATAGTCAAGGAGGGGTGGTGAACATCTTGTATTACTTAACACCGCGTATTGCAGAGGCCGTGCTTTCACTTTTTGTGGTATTTCTAGTTGTTGGATGTGCGCCTGCGACCAAAGAAAACGTGACCATGCAAGCTGATTGGCACCAGTCTCTTTCAGGCACGGGAGAGTCTATCGTCACTGGTCGTATAGAATGGATAGAAAATGGTGAGCATAAAAAAAATGAAGAGATGTTTGGTGGCTTTCGTCTGATCACGCCTCATTTACTCCGCCTTGAAGATAAGGCGAGAATAATAGTTGAACTTGATGAAAATGGTCGTTTTGTATGGCAGCTTTCGCCTGGCACCTATGTCATAAACAGAATTAACTACAGAGATTCCTGGAGTGGTAACTATTTCTTCGTTCCTAAAACCGCATTCAAAA
>JASFVM010000229.1:0-4801 GCA_050049835.1 Gammaproteobacteria bacterium | reverse complement strand
CAAGCGCAGAAATAATCAAAATCGGCATCCATAACAGCTCTAATGTAGGTAAATGACCAAGAAACGTAAAAATAACTACTATAGTTAACAACAGCAGGAGATTATTAACGAGAGAAGATCCACCGACGATAAGAGGCAAACATATCCGAGGAAATGCCACTTTCTTTAAAAGATTACCGTTGTCTATGAATATTGTTAAACAACGAGTTATAGTTTCGGAAAATAACGACCAGGCCAGCATACCAGCGGTCAAATATATTGCATAAGCAAATTGATTATCTATACCTGGAAGCTTAGCCGACAAAACTGCGGATAAAACAATAGCATACATGAGGACCTGAGTTAGAGGATGCAAAATCATCCAGGCCCCACCCAGTTTGCTTCGACTTACACGTGCTCTGAAATCATTACGAATAGAGGAGAATATAAAATGTCGGTAACGCCAAGCAGCCAGTAACATACCTTTCATAACGAAAACCAGCTCTGATAGTTTATATGATTTTCAACATCGCTCATAAACATCATCAAAGCGAAATATGACCCTCGTCTGGTTGCCGACTTGAGCTTTGAATACAGAAATTTTTTATTATTTCCCTCAGAAGGAATTCACTGTATATGTACTTAGCCATATCATCACTGCTCATGAGCAATATTCACGACTAGTAAAATAGCAAAGAGAGAGCTCGCAGCTCGGGATTCATCCACCCAGTGACGGATAACGTGATACAGCCTGTAGCTGCAGAAGAAAGCAACAACCTGCCTGAAGAAACAAGCCCTGATTGATACCGGCCGTATTCTCGAGCTACTGTCACCTGGGAGTGTTACGGGTAATAAATCCATATCAGATCGAACCTGGTCTACACCCTCAGCGCTCCACCGGGAAAACAAATGGCTTTGCAATTAGCCAAGAAAAACAACAAAAATGCGGAGAAATCAAAATTTGGTGGAGCTAGGCGGGATCGAACCGCCGACCTCAACACTGCCAGTGTTGCGCTCTCCCAGCTGAGCTATAGCCCCGTTTGTGTGGCGTGCACTATACGCGAATCGCCACTGGTTGTAAATAAAAAGTCTGTGTTTTCATGATCTTATGACTTTTCTATATATTCCAGTAACTTGTCGATGCAGTCGAGTGTATTGTCCTTCCCCAGTAAATCGAGGGTAGTATCTATTGATGGCGATGTTGTCGACCCGGTGACCGCAATACGCAGCGGTTGCGCGACTTTGGGGAACCCGACTTCTTGCTCGTTCACGACCTGCTGGATAGCGTGATGGATGCCATCGGCGTACCAATCATCGATTGCGGTAAATTTCTCTCTCCCTGACCGCAGGATTTCCGCCGTCCTCTCCTTGATATGCTTTTTAACAGCTTTCGGATCGTATTCTGAAGCCGGCTGGTAGAAGAAACGGCAGTTTTCCACCATCTCAACCAGGGTCTTGCTGCGTTCGCGCAGCAACAGCACGATTTCTTTCAGGCTGGGTCCGCCTTCGATATCGATACCGTGCACCATCATATAGAACGCCAGCTGTTTGGCCACCTCAACCGGGTCCAGGCTCATCAGGTACTGCTGGTTCAGCCACTGCAGTTTTTCGATATTGAAGTTCGACGATGACTTGTTGATGTCCTTGATGTCGAACTTCTCGATCACCTCATCAACACTGAATATTTCCTGGTCGCCGTGCGACCAGCCGAGGCGCACCAGGTAGTTGATCACCGCTTCGCGCAGGTAGCCTTCCTCGTGGTACTGCATCACGCTCAGGGCACCGTGCCGCTTCGACAGCTTCTTGCCATCGTGACCATTGATCATCGGCACATGCGCATACTCAGGCAGCTTCGCGCCCAACGCATTGAGGATATTGATCTGTCGCGGGGTATTGTTGAGGTGATCATCACCCCGGATAACGTGGGTGATGTTCATATCCCAGTCATCCACCACCACGGTCAGGTTGTAGGTCGGTGTACCGTCTGAACGCTCGATGATCAGGTCATCCAGCTCCCGGTTGCTGATCACCACCCTGCCACGCACGTGGTCGTTGATCACCACTTCACCATCGAGCGGATTTTTGAAACGGATCACGGTATCGTCAGCCGCCATTAAACCCTTGTCGCGGCAACAGCCGTCATATTTCGGCTTTTCCCTGTTCGCCATCTGCTGTTCGCGAAGCTTGTCCAGGCGTTCACGCGAGCAGTTGCAGTAGTAAGCATGACCGTTATTGAGCAATTGCTGGATGACTTCCTTGTAGCGATCAAACCGTTGCGTCTGATAATAAGGGCCTTCATCGTGTTCCAGCCCCAGCCATTCCATTCCGTCGATAATCGCATCAACGGCTTGCTGGGTGGAGCGTTCGCGGTCGGTGTCTTCGATGCGCAGGATAAACTCCCCGCCCATTTTTTTGGCATACAACCACGAGAACAGCGCGGTGCGGGCACCGCCTATGTGCAGATAACCAGTAGGACTGGGAGCGAATCGGGTACGAACTGTCATGGGGGCTTCCGTTGAAAAAGTGGCGTATTTTAGCCGTTTTGGCCCGCAATTGAACGACAATGAGTAGAAAATAAAAACAAATTATCCACAGATGAACGCAGATAAACACAGATATTTTCAGGTCCGCAAAAAACGCAAAGAACGCGAACCAAGTAAAAATACCATGTAAGACTTTAGTATTTTTTGCGTCCTTGGCGTTCTTCGCGGACAAATAGCCTGTTTAATATCCGTGTTCATCTGCGTTCATCTGCGGACCAAGAAAAAACTCAGAAATAGTAGAATGCCTGTATGCCACAGCAGCGCCCTCAAATAGATTTAGACCAGCTTGCCGATAAGATTCGTCGCTGGTCGCATGAGCTGGGGTTTCAACAGCTGGGTATAACCGATACCCTTCTGCACAGCTATGAAGCTCGCCTGCTGGAATGGCTGGACAACGGTTTCCATGGCGAAATGGCTTACATGGCAAAACATGGCAGCAAACGCAGTCGCCCGGCTGAACTGGTTGAAGGTACCTTGCGGGTAATATCGGTACGCATGGATTATCTTCCTCCCGAGGCGGAGTCCAGCGAGGCTGTACTCGAAAAGCCGGAAACCGCTTTCATCTCGCGCTATGCCCTGGGTCGCGACTACCACAAGGTGCTGCGCAAGCGCCTGCAGCAACTGGCAAGCAAAATCGCTGCCGAGATCGGTGACTTCGGTTACCGCGTATTCGTCGACAGTGCGCCGGTGCTGGAAAAGCCGCTGGCGGAAAAAGCCGGCCTCGGCTGGATCGGCAAGCACACCAACCTGATCAACCAGCAGGCCGGCTCATGGTTTTTTCTCGGCGAGATCTATACCGACCTGCCGTTGCCGGTCGATACGCCGTCATCGCAGTCGCATTGCGGCACCTGCCAGGCCTGCATCGATGTGTGCCCGACCGCTGCCATTGTTGCGCCCTACCAGCTGGATGCACGGCGCTGCATTTCCTACCTGACGATTGAATTACGCGGTGCTATTCCGGTCGAGTTCAGAGCCCTGATAGGCAACCGCATCTATGGCTGCGATGATTGCCAGCTGGTGTGTCCGTGGAACCGTTTTGCCGAGCCGAGCATGGAAAGCGATTTCACTGCCCGGCATCCACTCGATGCGCCCGACCTGGTCGAGC
Source organism: Gammaproteobacteria bacterium (assembly GCA_050049835.1). Lineage (GTDB taxonomy): Bacteria > Pseudomonadota > Gammaproteobacteria > SZUA-229 > SZUA-229 > JABDQW01. Next base: position 1,174 of record JASFVM010000229.1, on the reverse strand, counting down.
TGTTCCTGTGGGACGAGCCACAGTTCCTCAACAACACCGAGGGCTCGGCCATTCGCCGCATCGGCTACACACGCTGGCTGCGCAATATCGCGGTCGCACTCGGCAATGCGCCTCGCTCCGAAGCCATCGTTCGCGTGCTCGAGTCAAAGCGCGGTATCGATGCCATGGTTGATGAACATATTGACTGGGCACTGGCACAGCAAAACAGCTGAGCAAACCGCTGTCACGCACCAGTTTGGCGCATGAGACGTATTCCAGCCGTGCTACACGTCGCAGCATGTATTCAGGTATAATAGCGCGCCTTTGCCCATAGCGGCGCAAGATTTCATCCTCCATGTACGATCACAAACAACAAGAAATTGCCGGACTGCTGAACACACAGTCCATCGACAAACAGCTGCGCTCACGCGTCAAAATGTTTGGACATCTGCTGGGCAACGTGTTGCTCAGCCAGGCAGGCGCCAGAGTCTATGATGCCGTGGAGAAACTGCGTACCGGCTTCATCAGCCTGCGCAAGGAAGACAACCCGGTCAAGCGTGCCCGCCTGATGGATGTAATCGAGTCGCTCGACCAGAACACGCTGTCACAGGTCGTGCGTGCCTTCAGCACCTACTTCAGCCTGGTCAATGTCGCCGAGGAGGCTTCACAACTGCAGCAGCGTCGCCGTTCGCTGCGGCAGACAAAGCAGGAGCTGTGGCGGGGTTCATTTGATTCGGCACTCGCCGACTTCAAGCGCATGGGCATGACCGCCGAGCAGGTACAGACACTGCTCGACAAACTGGCTTATATCCCTGTGATCACGGCTCATCCAACGGAAGCCAAGCGCCGCAGCATCATGTATGCCCTGCGTCGCATCTTCCTGACCAATGAAAAACTCAACGATACACGCCTCGGCAAGGAGCAGCGCAAGGGCATCCTTGACGAGCTTGAAACCCGCATTCATATCCTGTGGCGCACCGACGAAGTCCGCGAGTCACGCCCGCAGGTACGCGATGAAATCAACAACGGCCTGTACTACTTCAAGGAGAGTCTGTTCCATGCGGTACCGGAAATCTACAGCAACCTGGAGTGCAGGCTGCAGCAGCACTACCCGGATGCCCAGTTACAGGTCCCCAGTTTTCTGCAGTTCGGTTCCTGGATTGGCGGCGACCGTGACGGCAACCCCAACGTTAAA
>JASFVM010000228.1:0-4812 GCA_050049835.1 Gammaproteobacteria bacterium | reverse complement strand
CACGGAAATCATGCAGTCAACTTTCGACATGGCAGCGCTCAGCGTTGAGGTTGCCATCGGTCTGGTTGGCGTTCTGTGTCTGTGGCTGGGCTTCTTTCGCATCGCGGAAAAATCCGGTCTGATCAATGTGCTGGCGCGCGGGCTGGAGCCGCTGTTTCTCCGCCTGATGCCCGAAGTCCCGCGGGGACACGCCTCGCACGGCAGCATAACCATGAACGTTGCCGCCAATATGCTGGGGCTGGATAATGCGGCAACGCCGATGGGACTGAAAGCGATGCAGGACCTGCAGCAGCTGAATCCTGACAAAGACACCGCGAGCAATGCACAAATCCTGTTCCTGGTACTGAATACCTCCTCGGTCACACTGCTGCCGGTGACCATATTCATGTATCGCGCGCAACAGGGTGCAGCCGATCCCACGGCCATCTTCATACCGATCCTGATGGCCACTTCGGCCTCGACCCTCGCCGGGCTGGCCGCGGTTACCTGGGTGCAACGCATCAACCTGTTTAACAGGGTCGTGCTCGGCTATTTTTTCGGTTTTGCCATACTGATGGCCTTGCTGGCAACGTTGCTGCTGGCGCAACCCGCCGAACAAATGGCATCAACATCGGGGCTTCTGGGCAACCTGATTCTGTTCAGCATTATCATGCTGTTTCTTGTCGCTGGCTGGTGGCGCAAGATCAATGTCTACGATGCCTTTATCGAGGGCGCAAAAGAAGGCTTCGATGTCGCTGTCAGGCTGATCCCCTTTCTGGTCGGCATGCTGGTGGCGATCGGTGTACTGCGCAGCAGTGGCGTGCTCGATGGCCTGATTGTCGGCATCGAATTTTTACTCTCGGCTATCGGCGTCAATACCGATTTCATCCAGGCCCTGCCAACCGCGCTGATGAAACCGCTCAGCGGCAGTGGTGCACGTGCCATGATGCTGGAAACCATGAACAACTTTGGCGTCGACTCTTTCCCCGCCACTGTTTCCACGATCATGCAGGGCAGCACCGAAACCACCTTTTATGTACTCGCGGTCTACTTTGGCAGCGTCGGCATCAGGCATGTGCGCCACGCCGTCTCCTGCGCCCTGATAGCCGATGCCGCGGGAATTTTGACTTCTATCCTTGTCGGCTACTGGTTTTTCCACTAGATTATTTGAAAAAATAGCTTCACAATGTTTAGTTCCATACTAACCAGCACAAACAAGATCAATAACATGCGCCAGTTTCTGCTAATCATCACCAGCCTTCTTGCCACCGCCTGCTCCATGGACCAGACCCTGGTAAGGGCCTCCATGCCGATGATTGATGGCGGTGTCGAGGCACTGAACCGCGAAACCGATCTTGAGCTGGCTGAGGATTCCATTCCCGCAAACCTGAACATGCTCCAGGGCATGATTACGATCGACCCGGAAAATGCCGAACTGCACACCTATGCTGCCCAGGCTTATTACGGACTGGCCTACGGTTTCAATGAAGATAGCAGGCCGGAGCGTGCCTCTGCCTTTTATCAGCGCGGCATGAAACACGGCATCAGGGCACTGGAGCTCAATGGCGCCAGCAACCTGGTCGACAGCAAGATCGTCGATTTCAACAATGCAGTAAACAAGATGCGCAAGGACGATGTTGCCGCCATGTTCTGGACAGCCAGTTGCTGGGCCAAATGGATCGACATGCATCGTGATGACCTTGTCGCCATTGCCGAGTTGCCGCGTGCAACGGCACTGATGCAGCGTGTCATTGAACTTGACGATACCTTTTATTATGGCGGCGCCCATATGTATTTCGGTGTCTACTACGGCAGTCGAGCGCCCACCCTGGGCGGGGACTTCAACAAGTCCAGGGCGCATTTCGATCGGGCACGCCAGATTACCGATGGCAAACTGCTGATACCCGACCTGTTACAGGCCGAATATCTTGCCCGTCAGCAAAACAGTCGGGAAGACTTCCGCAATCTGCTAACCGGCATTATTAATGCCCCCGACGACCTGCTACCGGAACTCGGCCTGCAAAACCAGATCGCCAAACGCAAGGCCAGACTACTGCTGAAGAAGGAAGAAGAATGGTTTTAAGGCTTCTCACACTTACGCTGCTCCTGCTATCGTTAATCACGCATGCGCATGCCCGTACCTATGAGCTGAAGTTTGCCACACTGATGCCGACCGGTACCTCATGGACAAAATTGCTCGATGACTGGGTCAAGGAAGTCGAAGAAAAAAGCGAGGGCCGGCTCAAGTTCAAGATGTACCCGGGTGGCGTCATGGGTGACGAACCCGATGTGATACGCAAAATACGCAAAGGCCAGTTGCATGGCGGCATGTTCACCGGCTATGGCATTGGCCGCGTTTATTCACCGGCACGCGTGCTCGAAGTGCCTTTCATGTTCAAAAGCACCGAAGAGTCGGACTACGTTCGCGAACAGATGATGCCGGAACTGGAAGCCGGCTTCAAACAAAGCGGATTTGAATTACTCGGCTGGCCCGAGGTCGGTTTCATCCACTTCTTTTCCACGCAACCGATGACATCGATGGATGACATCAGGAAACTCAGGATCTGGTTATGGCAGGGCGACCCCCTTGGCGAAGCGTTTTTCAAGGCCGCCGCTATTGATCCTGTTCCGTTGTCCATCATGGACGTATATACACAGTTATCTGCACGGCATGGAAGCATTGATACCGTCTACACCTCCAGCTTCGGTGCCATTGCATTGCAATGGTATACCAAGCTGGGCTATGGCAGCAGCATCCCTTTCACCAATGCTATTGGCGGAATCATCGTCAGCAATCGTTTTTTTGACAAACTGCCTGAAGACCTGCAGCAGCTGCTGAAAACAACCGGAAAGCGACTCGGTGATGATATTCGCATCAGGGCACGCGAGGAAAACGAGCGCAGCATGGCTATTCTTGAGAAGAACGGCATCGAGTTCATGTTTGACTGGTCAGATGTCGACATGAAAGAAATGCTGGAGATTCGTAATCTTGCGGCAAAACACCTGGAAAACACCGGCTATATACCTGCGTCCACTTTTGCCAGAGCGCAAAAGCTTGTGACCAACTTTCGTGCCCGGCAAAACAATAATCAGCAGGCAGGTAATCCGGTAACACCGTGATTGAAAAACTTGAACGCGGACTGGTAAAAGCTGAGAGCGCTGTTGCCGCGTTAAGTCTCTTTCTGCTGCTTGTCCTGTCTCTGGTCCAGATCCTGACACGCAATATTTTCGACTTCGGTTTTCCTGAAATCGAAATCATCAACCGCAACCTGCTTGTCGTTTGTGGCGCCATGGGCGCGGTCATTGCGACATCAAAATTACGCCATATCAAGATTGATGCACTTACGCCTTTCATGAGCAGGCGATGGTTATCGCGTCTTCGCTGCCCGGTGGCGCTGTTTTCTGCACTGGTATGCACAGTGATGTGCTATCACGCCGCCATATTTGTCATCGATGAATGGCACTATATTCCAGCCAATGAGCGCTGGACACTGCCGTTTACCTTGACCTACCCGCTCGGCTTTGGATTGCTTGGCCTCCACTTCATGCTTAACTGCTTTCACAAAAAAGAATAAATGGTTGCTGCAGTCCTGATACTTGTCTTGCTTGCACTGGTTGGAGTGCCACTGTTCGTGGTGCTCTCTGCGGGCGGCCTGTTGGCCAGTTATTCTGCCGATATCAGTCCCGACATCCTGATCATAGAAATGAACCGACTGGCATCTTCACCGAACATGATAGCGATTCCACTGTTCACGTTTGCCGGTGTACTGATGTCCAATGGTGGCGCACCTTACCGGCTGGTCAATTTCTATCGGGCCGCTTTTGGCTGGATGCCCGGCGGACTGGCTATCGTTACCCTGGGCGCCTGTGCATTTTTCACATCGTATTCGGGTGCATCGGGCGTAACCATCCTCGCCCTGGGCGGACTGCTCTATCCGATTCTGGTCGGCGAAGGTTATCGTGAAAGATTTTCACTTGGACTGTTGACCACTTCCGGCTCTCTCGGACTGCTGTTCGCACCCAGCCTGGCCATTCTGGTCTACGGCATCGTTGCCGGCGTCGGCATCGAAAAAATGTTCTTTGCAGGTGTCGTTCCCGGCACGTTGCTGCTGATCATACTGGCTGCCTATAGCATGGTACAGGGCAACAAACTGGGTGTTGTCAAGCATGAGTTCGATTTCAACACACTGATCACGACGGCTCGCGGTGCTATATGGGATATCTTTTTACCCATAGGTATCGTTGTCGGTATCTTCGGCGGATTCGTATCAATCATGGAAGCGGCCGCAGCAACCGCCGCCTATGTCATGTTTATAGAAATGGTTGTATTCCGCGAAATCAGTGTTAAAAACCAGTTTTTCGGTTTGCTCGTCGAAAGCTGCATCCTGTTTGGCAGCCTGCTTGCTATTCTGCTTGTCGCACTGGGACTGACCAACCTGATGATCGATGCACAATTACCGATGCAGATGCTGGCGCTTCTGGAACAACATATCGATAGCAAGCTCGGGTTTTTGATACTGTTGAACATATTCCTGCTGGTTGTCGGTGCAACGATGGATATATTTTCTGCGATCATTGTTGTGGTTCCACTTATACTTCCACTGGCTGCACGTTATGGCGTAGACCCCATTCATCTTGGCATCATCTTCCTCGCCAACCTTGAAATTGGTTACTCTACACCGCCCGTGGGCATTAACCTGTTTATTGCCAGCCAGCGCTTTGGTAAATCTATCGTCACCTTGTTCAAATCAACTATGCCGTTTCTTGCGCTGATGATTTTCTGGTTACTACTCGTTACCTATATACCCGAACTGTCATTGTGGTGGCGCAAAG
>JASFVM010000226.1:0-4816 GCA_050049835.1 Gammaproteobacteria bacterium | reverse complement strand
GCGACAACTGCTTAATGGCACAGCTGAGCCCGGTTTCGGATTTGAGAGTCCACAGGTTGGCGAATTGCAGGTAGACGAGATTCTGCAATTCGAATTGATTATGGTGTCATCTGAAGCGGGAATAACTGCAGAGCAGGCACTGGGCCATAATTATATCCAGGTAAACCGGGGGGCATCGTTTGCCACGGCGCATGTACGTCATTTTCCAAATGCACCGTCAACCCGTCTGCACGTCGGTGTTGGCCGGATTGCTCATGAGTTCCTGCTCGCCAGTGGCGGCTCAGCCTACCTTGCCGAGCCGATGGTCAGGGATGATATCAACGCGCAAAAACTCCATCGGGTTGAGAATGCCCTGGTCATTCATCGTACGGCATTTGCCATGTATCACCCGGGCAGTGACAAGCATTCCATGATCGAGCGGGCAATCAAGCTGGCCAAATCCAGCTGATCCACGTCAGTGCTATGTTTCAATGTAGTGAAATAAGTACTAGAATTATAAGGTAATTTTGTTATATCCATGATACTAGAGGTCGGCATGGCTCACTCAGGGACAACGAATCGTAAACACTGGTTATTTATCATGGCTGCACTCTTTGTGGGAGTTGCCAGCATGGCACAATCTGGCTGCAACTGGGGCTCTTCGAGCCCTGTGTCGCCATCGGCAATTACATCTGTATTCCCGCCACAAGGTAGTGATGGCGCACTGGTTACAACACTGGTCACGGCCACTTTCAGGGACGAGATGAATGCCACTACGATTAACGACACTACATTTACCCTGTCCCTCGGCGGCGCACCGGTAACCGTGTCTTCCGTCAGTTATGACTCAACATCAGGAACCGCGACACTGATCCCTGCATCAGATCTGATATCGGGCTCTGAGTACCGGGCGACAATCAGCTCCACGGTAGAAAATACCTCCGGTGATATGCCTTTGGCTTCGAACTATGTATGGAGTTTTACCATCAGCCCCGACATGTTCCTTGTTTCCGAAAACGAAAGCGGCATTACAGGTAATAATCGAAGTGACACCTCTGATATAGACGGTACTGGTCGCTACGTGGTTTTTGAATCGACCGCCACAAACCTCGATCCGGATATAACCACAACCGGGCTCAACCAGATTTACCGCAAAGATACTGTCACTGGAGAAGTAGAGCTCGTCAGCAGTGACTCATCCAGTCTGCAGGTTGCTAATAACGCCAGTTTTGCACCGGCGATTAGTGATAATGGCCGTTTCGTTGTGTTTCAGTCTGCCGCAACCAATCTTGCAACCATTACAACCGGCGGGATTTTACAGGTCTACATCAAGGACATGGCGGATGGATCAATAGAACTTGCGAGCAGGGATATTAATGCAACGGCAGGCAACGCACCTGCTACCAGTGCGGTAGTCAGCAATGACGGCAGATATGTGGCGTTTCAGTCCAGCGCCACAAATTTATCGTCACTCAACAGCAACGGAGTTATTCAAATATACCGCAAGGATATGGCAGATGAATCCGTTGACATGATCAGCCGCGAGACAACACTGACTGGCGGAGCCAACGGCTTGAGCGCCAGTGTTGATATAAGCAGTGACGGTCGATTTGTGGTATTTGAATCCAATGCCACCAACCTTGTCTCTCCTCCAACAAGCAATATTAGCCGTATATATTTTGTTGACATGAATTCTCCAGACACTATCGAGCTCGTCAGTGTTGCTGATGATGGGAGCGATGCCCAGGAAAGCAGCCACAGTCCATCTGTCAGCGATGACGGGCGCTATGTCGTATTCGAATCGAATGCAGCAAACCTTGATCTGTCAACAACCGATAACAATAACGCCACCGATGTCTTCTTGCGGGACCGTAATCCATCAGGCGCCCCCTCAACAACGCTTGTCAGCGTTAATCCGGTTACAGCCACAAGTGCTGATAGCGCGAGCACAAATGCGAGTATAAGCAGTAATGGCAGTTATATTGCGTTTCAGTCCATTGCCAGTGATATCGTCAGCGGGGACAACCTGGCATTGATCGACATCTACGTCAGAAACCTTGACTCAGCAACCATCATGATCGATCAGGTTAATATATCTGCGACCGGGATCAATCCAACAGTTAATAGCGGGCGCGCCACAATCAGCAAAGACGGGCGTTATGTCAGTTTTGATTCTGTTCACAAATACACCCTGGATGATACCGACGGCCTTTTTGATGTGTACCGTGCCTACAACAGCAGCTATCAGTAACATTCAGGTATTTTGATTACAGCCAGCTTAACTGGCATCAGACATTTATTCGTTAAAATACTTCACCAGTATGTCATCATACTCGCGTATCCGCGTAACATACTGTACCGGCTCATTGCCCCGTGCATAGCCATACTTCAGGTCTTTGTAATACTCCTTTTCACTGAGCAGAGGCAGGATCTCTTTCATGTCGATCCACAGCTCCGGGTTCTTGCCAAGTTTTCTGGCCAGACCCTGGGCATCACGGAAATGTCCCCTGCCGACGTTGTAGGCAGCCAGTGCCATCCAGGTGCGGTCAGGCTCGTTCACGTCCTCATCAAACATCTTCTTCATCTTTGCGTGGTATCTGGCACCGGCGTCGATATTCTGTTTGGCATCAAGGCGACTGGTAACGCCCAGCGATTTCGCCACCGGCTGTGTCAGCATCATGATACCGCGTACTCCTGTTGGACTTTTGGCTTTGGGATTCCAGTGAGATTCCTGGTAACTCTGTGCCGCCAGTAGTGAGGGTGATATGCCATTCTTGTTTGCCGCCCTGATAAACATATCCTTGTATTTCGGCAGCCTGCTTTTGATACGACGCTTGAACTTCTGGATATCAACATAATCGAACACATCGATATAGCCATAATACTTCTCGATACTCTGAGCATATTCACCACTGTCTTTGTAATCAGTGAACCACTTGCTGATGGCGCTACCCAGTCTCGGGTTATCCTTGGCATACATCCAGGCAAGCTGTGAACCTTTGTTCAGAATAAATTTTGCCGATATCTCGGGATAATAACGCCTGTTGATATCGAAAATTGTTGAGTCGCTGATTGTGCATTCGATTTCCCTGGCACGAACTTTTTCCAGCAGATTTGGTGTCACCAGGTTTTCATCCATGCTCCAGTCGATGCCCGGGTACTGCTGATGTAATGTATCTACATAGCTGGTCGAAGCCGGCACAACGATTTCCAGCCCCTTGAGATCATCAACCTCATTGACAAACCGGGTATCTCGATGACATACAAGGTATTCGCTGATGTCCATATATGCCGGGCCAAAAGAAAACTCTGCGGCCCGCTCTTCAGTAATGGTCAAACCTGCTGCCGCAATATCGCCCTCTCCTGCCCTTAAAGCATTTATCACCGCCTCTGTAGAATCAAGGATGATGTAGCGCGTTTCGACGCCCAGCGTACCGGCAAAAGCCTCGGCCATGTCATATTCAGGTCCTGTCGGGTTACCTTCACGGTCGATATAATAGGTGGTCGGCTGGTTGGTGGTTAATATGACCAGCTCCCCTTTTTCCTCAATACGATCAAGAAGATCGCTGTTTTCATTCTGATCAGGTTGTCCACATGCAGTGGCAATGAGAAATATGCTGAAAACCGAAAACAGCCTGTATAAATAGCTACTGTGAGTCATGGTTTCTTTCTGAGGTGTGAATGTGCACGCATGTACATGTACAAAATGAGCAACACAAGCAGCAGGAACAATGCTGTCAGCAGAACATAGAACTGGGTATACGTCAGCGTCGGTTCTTCATAAATTTCGATTGCCTTGTCCAGCGAGAGATGCTCTCTCGCAACACGCGCAATATCTTCCGGTGTCACAGCTTCGATCTTTGCTTCGATATCTTCAAAGTAGCCTTTCTTTTCGAAATAGGCATAGTCGGAAGCATAGTATGCCGCGATTTGCGAGTTGGACTCGTATCCCTGAACGTTTTTAAGCAGGATTTTCATCTTTGACTTTTCCAGCAATTCCCTGTCCATGGTTCTGTCGACCAGTTTGTTCATCTCGGTCTTGATTATACCCATCGCTTCATCGATATCATCAAGGTCGACATCGGCATATACGCTGAACAGACCGAAAGTACTCAGAGCTTCTCTCCAGACACCAGGCGCATATGACAAACCGCGCTTGATCCGTATTTCTTCACTGATACGAAAATCCAGATAGTGCTCGATAATCATCAAAGGAAAAATATCTTCGGACCAGAAACCGGGTGTGCGGTAAATGATGCCGATGACTGCGTCATCACTGAGCAATGGTGATAATGTTCCGGTCACATTCTCATAGTCAGCTGGCTCACCCGGCACCGGCAGCTGTCTTATCGGTATTTCCGATCGCGGCATTCGGCCAAAGGTCTGCCTGATCTGCGCAAGCATCGGTTCCTTATCGAAGTCGCCGACAACAATCAGCGCCATATTTTCCGGTACATAATAACGATTGTAGGTATCCAGCACATCCTGTCTGCTTATATTATCGGCTGTTGTCAGGGCTTTACATACATAATCCACACCGGGAAGCAGTTTCAGCACCGCTTTTTCGGTTCCGCTGATACCAAATCCCTGCAGGCGAAACCACTGTCTGATTTTTGAAGGTTTGCCGCCAGCCTCACGATGGATGATATCCCTGGAAAGCTCGACGTTTTCTTCTGATATGATCGAGTCTGTCAGAATCTGGTAAAGCGTATTGATCGCCACATCAGGATAGCGGCTGTAGATATTCATTTCATAAACTGTCTCCTCATTACCAGTATAGGCATTCCAGCTGCCACCATGATCGGCAACCAGATGTTCCAGCTCGGCCTCGGTGTAA
>JASFVM010000227.1:0-4816 GCA_050049835.1 Gammaproteobacteria bacterium | reverse complement strand
ATTATATCTGTAAATATTATTTACAGTCATAATGATCAATTATCAGCTAGTTTGTATGAATAGCCGATACGCCACCCACTGCTTAACAGTTTTTACTCAAATGCGCATTATAGCTGTAAAGATTATTTACAGTCATAATGATCAATTACCAGCTACTTGGTATGAATAGCCGATACGCCCACCCACTGCTTCCAGTAGCTGAACAATGATTCATCAAGAGACGCCAGCACGGAGCGATCCTCGTACCTGCCCCTGAAAACCGGCTCCCCATCCAGCGCTACGGATTGCCCACCCGCTTCGTGCAGAATCAGGTTACCCGCGGCATAGTCCCAGGGCTTTTGGCCACCGTGCAGGTAGATATTGTAGCGACAGGCCGCCAGCCAGCACCAGTCCAGTGCCGATGAGCCTATATTACGCTGGGAGCTGAAAGGCGTTTCATTGACCAGCCTGATTGCCAGCTCTTTGGGTAAGCGCTTCATATCGATTTCGGCAATGGCACGCTTGATTTCTGTTTTATTCGGGCTGCACTTCAGAGGTTCACCGTTAAACAGGGCACCCTCGCCTTTGATTGCAGTGAATACCTCGTCACGCAGCGGGTCGTAGACAATGCCCAGCATTTGGACGTTGTTTACGATGAGTGCAATGGATACCGCGAAGAACGGCATGCCGGTCGCATAGTTATTGGTGCCGTCAAGCGGATCGATACACCAGTAGCCTGCTGCATTTTGCATGGCTGCCCGCTGCTCGTGCTCGCTCATTTCTTCACCGAGAAAGGCATACTCAGGCCAGGCTGTTTGAAGCTCGTCTTGAAGACGCTGCTGCATGGCATCATCGGCAACGGTAATAATGCTGCCGTCTGCCTTGTAACTGTAGTCCTGTTTGCCGAAACCGGGAACGAGGATTTCGGCTGCCGCAGGTTTGACGATGGCTTCGAGTTGTTTTAAGTCAGGGAGTGTCATTTTCAATTAGCAAATTAAGACGCTGGGCTCCTGCCTACGCAGGAGTGACGTGTTTAGTTATGTTTATCACCAGGGAATGTCGGCGCCATCGATATCGATGAACCGTCCGCTGTCTTCGGGTTGCAACGACAGAATGATGTTAAACAGGCTGGTAACACATTCACGTGTCGTGATCTCGGCATTCGGACCACCCATGTCCGTCTTTACCCAGCCAGGATGCAAAGCCACACACTTGATTCCTTCGTCTTTTAAGTCGATCGACATGCTTTTAACCACCGCATTCAACGCTGCCTTGCTGGAACGGTAGATGTAACTGTTGCCATAACCATTGTCGGCCATGCTGCCCATCTTGCTGCTCATGCTGGCGATGATTTTCTTGTCACCCATTCGCACCTGCTCGATCAGGGCTTCCGCGACTTTTAGTGGCGCAATGCTGTTGACCTTGAACGTATTAATCCAGCTGTGCACATCGACATTGCCGAACTTGTTCCTGTCAGATCCGTAAACCCCGGCATTATTGATCAGTATATCGATGGCCTCATTGCGCAGTTCATAAGCGAGTGCCTGAACGGTTGCCAGCTCGTCCATATCAGCAACGTGAACAGTGACACGCCCGTTCGCCAGTTTGGCCACCGCGAGCAGCGAATCGGCCTGTTGCGGGTGGCGGCAGCAGGCAAAGATCCGCCAGTTCTGCTCGATGCCATACTTCACCATTTCGAGACCGATACCGCGGCTGGCGCCCGTGATCAATACATTCATCTGTTTCTAATTCCTTGTTTTAACTACATTCAAAGTCGTCGCTTGCAAGCCTGCAGCGATTATGTAACAGTCATACGACCGTCTGATTCATGGACTTGCTGTATGTCGCATTCAATTCTTGTTACTGGTGCAACCGGCTTCGTCGGCAGCCATGTGCTTGAAGAACTGATCCAGATCGGTCACAAAGACCTGCATATTATCGCAGCCTGCCGCGATCGTCGAAAGCTGATACCTGAATTTCAAGGTGAAGTCCGCGAAGGCGACCTGCGCGATGCCGAGTATCTTGACCGGGTGCTCGCCGGCGCCGACATCGTCATCCACTGCGCCGCCTGGACTTCCCTTTGGGGCAAGCGCAGACAATCGGATGAGCTGTTTCTCAATCCCAGCCTGCAACTGTTCGACAAGGCGCTGGAGTGGAAGGTGAAGCGTTTTGTGTTCATCAGCACTACCAGTGCTGCCTCACCCCGCTATTCCGCCGATGCTGACAACCCGGGTATCCAACGGCGTTACTGGCCGCACCTGAACAACGTGATCAGGATGGAGAACACGATGCGCGAAAACCTGCACCGCGGCATGTCGATGGTTACCCTGAGACTGGGGCTGTTTGCCGGCGAACGCTATGCCCTCGGACTGTTGCCGATCCTGTTACCGCGGTTGCAGACGCGACTGGTGCCATGGATAGCCGGCGGTCGAACCGGCTTGCCGATCATCAGCGGCAAGGACATCGGCCAGGCCGCGGTACGCGCCGCCATCGCTCCCGGTCTTGCCTCCTATGAAGCCTTCAATATCGTCGGCCCGGAAGTACCCAGCGCAAGAGAAGTGATCAATTACATCAGCGAACACTTCGGCTACCCGAAACCCGTGTTCAGCGTCCCCTTCCCGGCCGCCTACAGTTTTGCCTGGCTGATGGAAAAACTGGACCGCCTGGTACCCTGGGAGCCTCTGGTCACGCGCAGTATCGTCCACCTGCTGGAAGAAACGCATGCCACCAATGACAAGGCGCGCGAGCGCCTGGGTTACATACCGGAAATACACTGGAAAGAAGCCGTGCATAGCCAGTTAGCAGCCATGCAGCGCAACGAGTTCAAGGGCATGAAAATGCACCGCCCCTACAAGCCGATATCACTGGACAAAAACAATCAATAAAAAAGGCGGGCACATTGCCCGCCTTTTTAATAAGTACCTAGTTCCTAATAACTAGTACCTAGAACCTGCCTTTTATCCGATATTGTAGAACCGGTTCAGGTAGAACTGCTCGTACTGGTCAGCCGGTAATGCCTTGCTCCAGTAGTAGCCCTGCCCGAGCTGGCAACCCAGGCCCTTCAGCATCTGCAACTGACGCTCGTTTTCGATTCCTTCAGCCAGCAAACGCAGCCGCAGACCACGGGTGACGCCCGCAATAGCCTCGACAATCGCGGTGTTTTCACGGCTGTCCGGCGTACCTTCGACAAAGATGCGATCGATCTTGACGATATCAACCGGGAAGTCTTTCAGATAGGCCAGTGAAGCGAAACCGGTACCGAAATCATCCAGTGCGATAGTCATGCCCATGCCGCTCAGGCTCTTGAGTACTGATTCGACCTCAGATTCGCTATCTATCAGGACACTCTCGACGACCTCAACAGTGAAATAGGAACCGTCCAGTTCGTTCTCATGCATGACTTCCTTGAACAGCGCAACAATATCCATATCACGGAACTGGCGCGGTGCGATATTGATCGACACGTTCTGGTTTTCAAAACCTTCGTCTTTCCATGCCTTGATCTGCCTGGCTGCGGTGCGAATCAGTTTTTCACCAATCGGTACAATCAGACCACAATCTTCTGCCAGAGGCACAAAATCGTTGGGTTTGATAATACCCTTGTCAGGGTGCTCCCAGCGCAGCAAGGCTTCGACACCGACGATTTCGTTTTTGTGAATATCGATGGTGGGCTGGTAATAAACCACGAACTGGTCTTCATCCAGCGCCTTGCGCATGCTGTTTTCCAGTTCCAGTCGTTCCATCGCGTTAACACTCATTTCCGGCTTGTAGAACTGGAAACAGTGACGGCCTTTTTCCTTGGCGCGGAACAGGGCGGTGTCCGCATTTTTCAGCAAGGTACGTGAGTCATCACCGTCGTCGGGATAAATGGCAATACCGATGCTTGCTCCGGTGAAGGTTTCCTGGTCTTCAAGGCGAACATTATGTTCAAGAATGGTAGACAGATTGTCTGCAATCGAGATCGCATCCTCGACGCCGTCAATACCTTCAACGATAACCGCAAATTCATCGCCGCCAAGACGTGCAACCGTATCGGCACGACGCAGTGATCGAGACAACAGCTCGCCGACCGCCTTGATCAGCTTGTCGCCGGCATCATGACCAAATGAATCGTTGACCAGTTTGAAATCATCCATATCCACCAGCAGCAGCGCCATTGATTCACGGTGCCTGGCGGCACGGTCAATCGAATGTTCCAGGCGATCGGCAAACAGCAGGCGATTAGGCAGATTGGTCAGTGTATCGCGATAAGCCAGCAACTCGACCTTGCGTTCAGCAACCACGGTCGCAACCACGGATTTGACGCGGTGCTTGAGGACGGCCCATTTGATCGGCTTGGTAATGAAATCGATGGCACCGACATCATAGGCGCGCTCGACAGAGGCATCGTCATCCAGACCCGTGATCATCATCACCGGGATGTCGGTATGTCCTTTGTCCTTGATTTGCTTGCAGGTGGTAAAACCGTCGATACCTGGCATAACGGCATCGAGCAAAACCAGCGCGGGATGATGTTTTTCGACGGCCTTGATGGCTTCGATGCCATCAGCAGCCTCAACGATATCGAATTCTTCGGACTCCAGCACATGCCGGATCATCAATCGAATCGATGGGTCATCGTCCGCGAGGACTACGACCGGGCGTTCTTCATATTTTTCTGTATCATTAAAAAGTGAGACCACGTTAGACATACGTCCAAAACTCCTAACTCTGTGTTTTCCCTTAACAAAGGAACCCGAAAGTAATACATCGAGTGTAGTCTCTACTCACCGTTTCTGCATAAAATCGCAGAAAATATACTTTATTTTTATGGTGGGATTTTACCCCACTTATCCTG
>JASFVM010000225.1:0-4821 GCA_050049835.1 Gammaproteobacteria bacterium | reverse complement strand
ACGATATCGCCGATGTAATGGCCGAAGCTGTCGTTGATATGCTTGAAGTGATCGAGATCGGCGAACAGGATAACGAAGTCGGTGTCTTCACGTTCACTCAAGGCTTTCTGGTTTGACAGCATGTTCATCAGGTAACGGCGTGTATAGAGACCCGTCAGATCATCTGTAGTTGCCAGGCGTGTGTTCAGTCTCAGTGCTTCCGCCAGCTGTTCATTTCTTTCACGGAAGCCAACGCGTAGTTTGTTAACAGCTGAGCCGGTATACACCATGACCATACAGGTCATGGTAAAACCAAACAGCTGCACCAGTTCTTTATCGAGACGAATGCGTAACGGTTCATTGATATAGATATAAGCGATAACAGAGAAATAGCCGATAATACAGAACACGGTGACAATGATGAATTCCTTGAAGTCCAGTTTGAAATAGCCGAAGCTCAGAATGGCAAAATATGACATCAACGCGATACTGCGCCAGTCATTCAACATGTAAATAATTGCCAGCATGTATATCGAGCACCAGATCATCTGCACCATTGTCATGCTTGGATCCGGTAAACGCTGATTAAGGCCGCTGCGAATGACAGCAGTAATCAACAGCAGTCCGGCCCAGAAGGCCAGATTGATATCCAGCAACTTGATATCACTGGTTTTAAGCATATTGTGATACGAGAAGTAGACACTGGCGAGTGTAAACAGCATGATCGCCACCAGCGCCGCCAGATGCCGTGACATGCGCAGCGCCTGTTTCGGATCTTTCGACAGGATCAGTTTTTTTAACTCTACCGGCATGGCTTGAAGACCCGGTAAAAATTATCCCTTGACAGTGTAGCTACGGCCTCGATGTCGGTGCTGCGTACCTCAGCCAGTTTCTCGGCGACATATCTGACATAAGCAGGATAGTTCTGTTTGCCGCGATATGGCACCGGCGCAAGATAGGGAGAATCTGTTTCAATAAGCAACTGGCTGTCAGGCACCTGCCTGGCGACTTCTCTGAGTGCATCGGCATTGCGGAAGGTGATTATTCCGGAAAAAGAGATCATGAAACCAAGTTGCAGTGCTTTTTCTGCAAAATCCATGGTTTCAGTGAAACAGTGGATAACACCTCCGCACTTTTCAGCATTTTCCTGCTTGAGAATCTCCAGGGTATCGTCGCCGGCATCGCGGGTATGGACGATAACCGGCTTGTTCAGTTCGACAGCACATTGAATATGTTTTCTGAAACGGTCCTGCTGCCACTGCCTGTCACCCTTGTTGTAATAATAATCGAGGCCGGTCTCGCCGATGGCGACGACCTTGTCGTTACTTGCTGTTGCTATCAATGCATCCAGGTCGATATCTTCTGCCTGGTCAGCCATCGGATGCACACCGGCAGAAACAGAGATCTGGGGATACTTTTCAGCCTGCTCGAGCATGTGCGGGTATTTGTGCATATCGATGGATACGCACAGCATATGTTCAACGCCTGCAGCAAGGCAGCGTTGGATCAGGACAGCGTAGTCATCGTCGAATTGATCAAGTTTGATGCAATCGAGATGGCAGTGTGAATCAACAAACAATGGCCCGGCAGCCTCCGACATTTAAAGGCTGGGAAGGATTACATTGTGTGGGTGATACGATCGGATTTCATGGCCCCGGCAAGGTGCGTCTCGATTTTATTACGCGTGGCGCCCTTGTCCTGGAAGGAGAATTGAACGCCGATACCCGCCGAACGGTTACCCTGGGCGCCTTGCGGTGTAATCCAGATGATTTTACCGGCGACCGGCAGACGCTCGTTATCTTCCATCAGTGTCAGCAACATGAAGACTTCGTCGCCGAGATCGTATTTCTTGGTGGTCGGGATAAACAGGCCGCCGTTGGTGACATACGGCATGTAAGCAGCATACAGTGATGCCTTGTCCTTGATGCTGAGGGACAACATTCCCGGGCGTGCAGCAGCTGGTGCGTTCATGACGACTCCTGTTTTATTGTTATACGTTATCCCAGGATATTAGCAGATTTTCCCACAATAATTGCAGATTGAGGGCGATTCCGCGTGCCTTGATCAGCTCGCAGATCTGGTCATGCAGGCTGAAAACACGGCCCTTGTCAGCACTGCTGGCGCGGGCCCTGAGCAACTCGCGCTGGTCCTCGTTGACCAGTTCGGCGTCGTTGCCGCAGGTCATCAGCCGCCCGAGATCGCTGACCCAGTCGAGCAGCCATAGCAGCAGCGTATCCCTGGGCATCTGCGCCAGTTTTTGCGCATACTGCAGCGATGACTCACCCCTGCTGCTCGCATTCAGTGCCCTGACCAGCAGCTCGCGCTCTTCTGTGTGCTGCTCGATATAATCCCGGGCCAGCAGCGGTGCGCCATGAGCCAGATTCAGAGCTGTTTGTGCATTACTGATACCGCAGGCTGCCAGCCATTCAATCGCTGCGGCCCGTTGCGGAATCTGGAAGCGTATCGCCTGGCACCGGCTGCGTATCGTTACCGGCAGATGGTGCGGATGAGAGCTGACCAGTATCAGCAAGGTATCCTTTCCCGGCTCTTCCAGTGTTTTCAGCAGGCTGTTGGCTGCCTGTACCGGCATCTTGTCAGCGTCCTCGATGACAGCCACTCGATAGCCACCAAACTGGCTGGTTTCCGCCAATGCCCTGTACATGTCCCTCAACGCGTCGATCTTGATGCTCAGTACCGGATTAGCGCTGGTGGAGGTAGCCGGGGGTGTAGGTTTCAGCTGGCGCAGGTCGGGGTGGGTGCCGGCATTAACCAGCTTGCACGACTCACACCGCCCGCAGGCGGCACCGGATTCATCCGGTTGTCGACACAACAGCGCCTCTGCCAGCGCACGGGCAAATTGTTTTTTTCCAGTGCCTGCCGGCCCCTGAAACAGCAATGCATGTGCCAGACGGTTTTGCTGACGCTGCTGTGTTATTTGCTGCCATTGCTGGTTGTGCCAGGGAAATATCATGTCAATCTATGAAGCCGCGCTCTTTCATCACATGATAAATCTGATCCTGGACCTTGGCAATTGAGACACTGGCATCCACCACTGCAATTCTGTGTGGATAATGGTCGGCCAGCTCGAGATAAGTGTGGCGCACTCGTTCAAAAAAATCATTGTGTTCTTTTTCGATTCGATCAGGCGCACTGCGTTGCCCTGCTCTTTCCCTGCCGGTTGCGACCGGCGCATCCAGTATGATGGTAAGGTCGGGACGTAATTCACCCTGGACCCAGTTTTCCAGTTCGGAAATCTTTTTGACATTAATGCCACGGCCGCCGCCCTGGTAGGCATAGGTGGCTTCGGTGAAGCGGTCGCAGAGGACATTGTTACCCGCTTCAAGTGCCGGCAGAATGACCTTGTGCAGATGCTCTGCCCGTGCCGCGAACATCAACAGCAACTCGGCATCCGAACTCATGCCTTCATGTTTGTGCTCAAGCAGCATTTCACGCAGTGCTTCTCCCAGTGGCGTACCGCCCGGCTCCCTGGTTTCAATACACGGCTTGCCGCTCTGCTCCAGCTGGTGGCGAATATATTCCCTGTTCGTTGTCTTGCCGACACCTTCGATGCCTTCAATGGTGATGAATTTACCGGGATAGCTGGACATCAATTGTTCCGTTTGCGTTGATACTTGTCTACGGCTTTTTCGTGTTCTTCCAGCGTAGCGGAAAACACATGTTTCCCCGAACCATCACCGGTCGCAACGAAGTAGAGAAAGCCGGTGTCAGCCGGATGCATGACAGCCTTCAATGCGCCCAGTCCGGGCATCGCGATTGGCGTAGGCGGCAGCCCTTTGCGCGTATAGGTGTTATACGGCGTATCCGTGCGCAGATCACGAAAACGAATATCACCGTCATATGCTTCACCAATACCGTAAATCACGGTTGGGTCGGTTTGCAGACGCATACCTTTGCGCAGGCGATTGATAAATACACCGGCGATTACCGGTCTTTCTTCAGCCACCGCACTTTCCTTTTCAACGATGGATGCCATGATCAGGGCCTCGTAAGACGATGCAAACGGCAAGTCGTCATCACGCTCTGACCAGAGCATGTTCAGGCGCATCTCCATCTGCTGATAGGCGCGTTTGAGTAACGCAGCATCTTCGGTTTTTTTGTGAATGAAATAGGTATCAGGAAAAAACCGCCCTTCGGGATGCTGTCCTTCATAACCGAGCGCGGTCATCACATCGTCATAGGCCACATCCTTGAGTGTATGATCAATGGCTTCATGTGCTGCGATGGCGTCCATAAAATCCCGGAACGTCCAGCCTTCAACCAGGGTGAGTGCATATTGCCTGACCCTGCCGGCAACCATATCATCTATCAGTTCGGCGATCGTCTGGCCCGGTGAGAACAGGTATTCGCCTGCCTGCAGACGGGTTGCTTTGCCCGAAAGCCGGCCCCAGGCAAGGAAATATCGGGGATGTTCCAGCAGGTTATGACTTTGCAACTGGTTGGCCAGAGTTCTGATCGATGATCCCGGTTTGAAGTCGATGGCTACGGGTTCCTCAAATAATACCGGCTCATGCATATAGTGCAGGATATTGCTGGCAATATAGGCAAGCACGATAAGCAATACAGCGGAGGCAACAATAAGCTTAGGCAACAGTTTCTGCATCTGCCTCTATCCTTTGTTGCAACATCTTGCTGATGGTTTTCGCCATTGTGTCTGATTGAAACGATTGCTGTTCCAGTTGTTTTACTACACAAAGACCAATCACGCTATTACTGACAAAAATTTCTTCAGACTGCATCAGTTCGTGCTGCTTGAGCTGTCTTGTTTCCACCTTGATGTCTGCATTGCGTGCAATTTCAAGGATCTGCTCACGCATGACGCCA
>JASFVM010000224.1:0-4852 GCA_050049835.1 Gammaproteobacteria bacterium | reverse complement strand
CTTTTCATGGGCTGTTCTGAGCGCGGCTGTTACCATTTCCGGTGTTTCTGCCTGCGCAAATATAAAACCCAGGTACTGGTTGCCTTCAGGTAACGGTATCAGCTCATGGCCTTCACTGATCACAATATCGATTTTTTCGACAAAGGGTACTTTGCGTGCGGCGAGGATGCCTTCCACGCGCTTCAGGATGCCGGCCTGCCTGATCGGAATCATCATGACACCGCGGCTTTGTGTCAATTCTGCAGGTTTCACCGCATCGCCAATGGCGAGGGAGACAGTCAATTGCTCGAGGTTCTTGCTGGTACCGCTGTCCAGCGTGCGGGCACAATCACCACCAATGGTGCGGGATGCGACTTCCAGTATCCAGGCGTCCTGCGCGTTGACGCGTAATTCAGCGTGAACCGGGCCGGTCCTCAGCCCGAAAGCAGAACAGGCCTGCTGTACGCGCTGCTTGATCACAGTCAGCGTTTCAGCATCGAGCGTTGACGGGGTCACATAAATCGTTTCCTCAAAAAACGGACCTGTCAGCGGATCCGGTTTGTCGAACACGGCCAGTGTCTGCAATGTGCCCTGGTGAAGGTAGCCTTCAAAAGCGACTTCAATACCATCGATATAGTCTTCAACAAGGACATGTGTGCGTTCGAATTCATCGCATGACTCGGCGATCACAGGGCGTATACGCTGACAGGCTGCGATGAACTCACGCTCATTGTTCACCCGGATTACACCGCGGCTCGCGGACATATTGACAGGTTTGATCACGCACGGCCATGGCAGGCCCGCCAGCTGGTGATCGAGAGGCTTGCTTGTATCTATCAGACAGTGATTCGGAACAGGGCAGCCGGCGAGCTTCAGGTGTGCGCGAGCCAGGTCCTTGCGTCGAGTCAGGCGTGCGGCTTCAGGCGGATTATGCGGCAGGCCCAACCGGTTCGCCGCATGTGCCGCCAGCTCGACAGTGCTGTCGTCACTGCCGATGATGCCTGCAAACGGTCTTATACTGGCTTCTTCAAGGATTCTGCAGAGGTCGGCATCATGATCATCAAGGTCAATGTGTAGACCCTGGTTGACTTCAGTTGTCAGCGAATGCTCGCCACGGGAAGCAATGAGGACCTGCAGACCCATCTGCTGCGCGGCAGACAGGTACGGTGCTATGCGGTAGCTATTGGGTTGGGAAATTAAAAGGAGGCGTCTGGTAATCGCTATTACACTGCTTGATGAATAATCTGTTTATCATGCTGCCGCAGAAACAGCGCAGGGAATGCAAATCCGATTCTCTGCGTTATTTCCGCGCAGTTTCAGGCCATCAATGATTATCCGCAACCGCCGCCTGCTGCACCACAGGCACCGCAGGTACCGGAACCCCCTGTATTGGCAAATACGTTCTTGAACACAAAACTGGCATTGGCGCCCTGGGTCTGGTAGTCGATTTCAACGCCTTCGAGATAACTCAGTGCAACGGCATCGACGTATACCTTAAGGCCATCCTTATCGAGAGAGCAGTCATATTCATTCGGCTGATCTACGAATGTCATGCCATAGCTCATGCCGCCACAGCCGCCGCCTGAAACGAAGATACGTACGCCATTTACACCTTCTTCATTTTCAGTCAGGGCCAGTAACTGCTTGACCGCTTCTGGTGAAACATTGATTTGATCGGTTAACTGATTATTGAACTGGATATCTGACATAGCAACCTCATGTAGGTACGAAACTTTTAGGGATTCTACCAAAAATATGACAAGATAAGTGCCCGATAATTCCATAGATTTCCAGCGGTTTTATGGCCAGTGCGATACGGAATTTCGTCACGAATAGCAAACTATATTAGAAAAATAAATATGCCCAGATCCAATATACACCCTACAGCCATTGTTTCGCCAAAGGCAATTCTTGCTGATGGTGTTGTCGTTGAGCCCTTTGCAATCATCCATGACCATGCCGAGATCGGGGCAAATTCAGTGATTGGCCCACATGTCGTGATTCATGAAAATGTACGCATCGGTGCCGAAAACCGCTTGCATGCGCATGCCGTGATTGGTGACCTGCCGCAGGATATTTCTTTCGATACAGCCACCGAAACCCGGGTTGAAATAGGTGATGCCAACACCATCCGTGAAGGCGTTACCATTCATCGTGCTACTGTGCCTTCCACAGCTACCCGACTGGGATCCGGCTGTTATGTGATGACCAATACGCACATAGGCCACGATTGTAATATTGGCGACGGAGTGATTCTGAGCAGTGTTGCAATAGGTGGTCATGTTGAGATAGGCGACAAGGCTGTGCTTGGTGCGAGTTCAGCCATTCATCAGTTCTGTCGTATTGGCCGTTATGCCATGATAGCGGGATTTATTCCGTTACGAAAAGATGTTATGCCTTACACAATGGTAGCCGGCAACCCGGCACGTCATTATCGCTTGAATACAGTGGGTTTGCGCAGATCCGGCATTAAAGGAGATCGCTATCGTACCCTGGAGCAGGCCTATCGCGCGGTCAGGACAGGTGATAAGTCACTTCAGGGGCTGGATAACAGCGAAGAAGTGGAGCATTTGCGTGAATGGCTGTCACAGGATTCGAAACGGGGCTTGAGCGGATTTCTCAGCGAACAGAAATGACGTGTCTTCGCAAGTAAACCGGACATCTTATTGTTTTATCGATATACCCGTTTTAGGGGGAAGTCCTGCTGTTCATTAACACGTCTTTGATGTTGTGCCGTTTTTCATCGTTATAAAGTAGCAGAATGACAAATGCTTGGCGCATTTCGTCAAGTTATGTTAAGCCGGGATAACTAGATTACAGGTGTCAATGCTGTTGGTGACGGGTGTTCATAGCTGACATCCTGTTACTGTGGTCAGCATTGGCAACCAAGTATGGCATTGATTGCAAAATAAAAAGTAAAGCCTGTTTCACGCCAGGTGTGTGAAGGGGCTGGTAACTGGAGCGGAATGCAGTTACCAGTCCCGTTTTTTCGCTTCCCCGGGCCGGAGCTTACACAACGACGATAACTACATCCGGTTATTTGTTTGAACAGCTGCTTGATTACAGGTAATTTGCGGACAATCGACCGCGCGGGATTGACTAGCCATACTGCTTATTTCGTATGCGGAATCACGGAGATTGCGGTCATCGGGTGAATAGCGATAAGCACACTGAAGGGCTTGCTGTGCTTGCTCCGGACATCCGTATGCCTGCAGTGCGTAGGCAAGATTATTCCAGACAATTACATTTTCGGGAGAGAGTGCTGCGGCCTTCAATAATGCAGTGACTGCATCAGCACTGTCTCCGGCCTTATAGGCCATGTTACCCAGTGTCAGCCAGCTGTTGGCATCATCAGGCCATCTCGCTGTTGCTGAGCGATAGGCAGCCAATGCAGAATGAATGAAACCGGTATCTTCCAGGTCATGTACCGTCTTCAGATAGGTGGAAGCACTGGCTGTTGCGGGAATATCGCCTGCCGGAACGATCACCAGTGCCCAGTTATCGGCGCGGCCCCATGTTTTGTTGAAGTTAGCAAAAGTTGTTTGCCAGCGTTTTGTCGTTCCTGAGCGCAGGACCAGTTCGGATTTTTCAATATCATAACCAATCACTACGGCATAATGCCACTGCGGCCACCAGTCAAATCGAAGGTTTTGTAAAACAAGTACGGGGTTGCCGGCCGCGATTTCGGTGAGTAGATCGCTGAAATCCGGCTTCAAAGGATAAGCCAGCATGCCGTAGCTGCGGGATGCTGCGGATATTTCGACCTGAAAGCTACCCTTGCGTCCCGGTATGTACAGTGCTGAGGACAGTGCCTCGGGGCTAACGTCTACACCATGTGACTGCAGCACGGTGGCCAGCGCGGAGGGGCCGCACTGATGTTCTGTTTGTGGATAAAAAGGGGTATCTGACAGTTCTATTTGAGACGCAAGGTTGTCAGCAATACTGTCTTGCGCCTGCCTGTTATGGTAAACATGGGTACAGCTGTTCAGATAGAACAGGCAGGCGAGCAGTTCAACGGTAGTGAGTTTCAGCCATACCGTTTTAATGGCCATTCACCCGGCCCGATCAGTTCACTGGATGTATAAACGGGAATATATCTGTTGCGCCGATAACATCAGTGATGACAAAAACAATAAATATGACGAGCAGTATGCCCAGCACGTCACCACCTGCCGGCAGCTCGTCAATTTTCTGGTTCAGCTGAGCAATTTCTTCATGTGTCATCAGGTTGATGCGGCTTTCGACATCTGCAGGATTGACGCCCAGAGCCAATAATTGCTCTTTGACATCAGAGCGGTTGATCGTCTGAAGTAGTTCAGTTTTCGCACTGTTCTGTTGCAACTGACTGACCACAATATCATTGGTGACAATGGCGGCGCCGGCATTGTTTAATGACATGCTCATGAGAGCCACTGCTAACAGGAAGGATAGATATTGTTTGCACGACTTCATCAGGTTGACTCCCTTGGTCTATAAGGCTGAAAATTTATTGCATAGTCTGCAAATACTAGCATATGAGATGTTTGCTGGCATCAGCTGCGCCACTGATTAAAGCGGAACCATAGCGTTAGTGCGGGTGTGAGCGCAACATCAGCTTATTTCGAATTCAGCCATCAGCGGGATATGGTCAGAGAGTTTTCTCCATGGGGTGCCGTGCAAGCACTTGCAGCTGACCAGAGAGAGGCCACGACTGTAAATGCGGTCCATCGACAGCAATGGCCGCCAGGCGGGAAACGTCTTTGCATACTTGCCGGATGTTTGTTTGAAGACCTCATGCACATCCAGGTTTTGCGCGAAATACCTTTCTGCGCGTCCCTGCCAGTCATTAAAGTCGCCGGCAACGATAAGCGGTGCATCGTGAGGCACATGGGAG